>NZ_KV808705.1:29970-33779 GCF_001812365.1 Anaerococcus sp. HMSC065G05 | reverse complement strand
TTTTTTTGGATTAAGGGAAGTGATATTAACTTTCAAATGTTAAAAGAAGCTTTAATTGATTTTGATATTTCTGTAAGTTATGAGAACATGAATAAAAATAAAGTTTATATAGAAGGCTTATATGTAATGTTTGAAGAATCTGGTTTTCTATCTAATAAAAAGAAAGATGGAGATTTTACTGTAAAATTCTCAGATTCTTTAAATTGCTTGATAGGGGGAAGAGGAACTGGCAAGAGTACTGTTCTTGAAACAATTGATTTTGTAATGACACAAAGTGTTCATGATGAGAATCTTTTAGATTTTATTTGTAAGCATGGGAATGTATATTTATTATTTCAATGTGATAGAGATGAGTATATTGTTGAATTTATAAGTCCTTATAAAGAAGATGATGATAATATTTTAAGCCGATTTGAAGAGGAACGACCTTATCAATATGGAAGAAGATATTATTTTAATAGAGACAGAATTAAAAAATACATGCTTAAAAAGTATTTGAACTTATATAAGATAACTTGTAGTAATGTTAAAGAGATGGATATTAGTAATATCGAAAAAGTACGTAATAAAACAAAAATCCTATCAGAACTTTATGATAATAGGTATTCTGTTAATGATCTTGTTAGATATGCAAGTGGAGATGAAATTAACAGGTTTATTTATGATTTGATGTTTAAAAATAAAGAGTTAGAACCATTTGAAAATAAAATAAAAATTAAAGCTAAATCAGGTTTATCTAAATTTCTAAGAGATATAGAAAGTATTTTAAAAAGTAGAAGAGAAGATGTAAAAAAGGTACTAGATCCTTTTAATGAAACTCAAAAAGGAACATTAAAAATCGATTATATTCAAAATGATTTAGTGCTTGAGTACCCCATAGAAGAAATTTATAAAAGTAAATTTTCAAGTATTATTAATAGATATAATATTAAGAGAGAAAATTTAGAGGGATTTATATTTTATATAATAGATAAAAAAGGATTGATTAATTTTTTGAAATCATCAATAAATAAAGATTCTTCTTGGATAAATCCCAAAGAGTTTTTAGAATTTACAGAAGAAAGTAGTTTTAAAGTAATAGATTCCAATAAAACAATTATTAATGCTGATATTGCTAAGGCGTTAATATCGGATTTATTAATATATGCAACTGACGATAAAAATATAGATACATGGATTGGATATTTTAAAAACTACTTTAGAAAACTTGAAGAATACACTATCCTATTTAATATTAATAGTAGGGAAGACAATAAAAATCTTCAAGAGATTTATAAAGATATAAAAAACTTATCATTAGGTCAAAAAGTCGTAGCAATGTTAGACTTTATATTAGGATATGGGAAATATAACAATGATTTCAGACCGATTGTTATTGACCAACCAGAGGATAATTTGGATAGTAGATATATTTATAAAAATCTTGTTCAGCAGCTAAGGAAAACTAAAAATGATAGACAAGTTATAATTGCAACTCATAGTGCAACAATTGTAACTAATGCAATGTCAGACTGTGTGTTAGTAATGGATTCTGATGGAGTACATGGATGGGTGAAAAATCAAGGTTATCCTGGTGAAGTAGCTATAAAAAAAGAAATAATAAATCACATGGAAGGTGGAATAGACTCATTTAAACATAAAATTTTAATCTATAAGGAAGCTTTAGAAAAATAAAGTTAAAAAATTTTTTTATAAGCTGTAAGATTATATATTAATTACCTTAATAATTTACATTAATCAGATTCGTTAATGATATTTTTATTATAATTTAGAATTTTATATTTTATATTTAATTATTTGTTAGTAGCTTTAATTTGCTTATAGATAAATGATACAGAACAAATTAATTTAATAGATTTCAAAGTTGATACATGAGAGGGTTAGAATGAAGAGTGTTTTAATTATAGAGGATAACAAAGAAATTGCTTTACAAATGGAAAAGTATTTAGTTAATAATGGTTATGAAGTAGAGCTTGCATCATCTTTTTACGAGTCGACCTATAAGATGAATGTAGACATGGATGTGGCACTATTAGACATAAATCTACCAGATAAAGACGGTCAACATTTGATAGAAAGATTAAAAGATAAGGACATAAGAGTTATTGTAACAACTGTAAAAAATGATGAAGATTTTATAATTGAATCTCTAGATCAAGGAGCGGACGACTATTTAACTAAACCATTTTCCCTTGCAATATTAAGGGCAAGAATTGATGCGGTTTTAAGAACGATACCTCTAAGTCAAGACAAAATAATTACTTACAAGGATATCAAAATAGATTTAAATGATTCAAAAGTTTATTTTAAGGGAAATCTGGTGGATTTAACTTCGCTAGAATATGAAATCCTAGTCTTATTTATTAAAAATCCTCACCGAGTCTATACTAGAGGTCAACTGTTGGAAATGTTCTGGGAAGATAGGGATAAGTTTGTAAATGACAATACTCTCACATCAACTATTAAGAGAATCAGAGAAAAACTTGATAGAGAAGTAATTTCTACTGTTAGAGGAATTGGATATAGGATGAATTAAATGATATATATATTTTGGATAATAAGTCTTTTACTTCTGTATTATTTTTTAGAAAAAAGAAAGAAAAATAGAATAAATGAACTTATAGAGCTGATAGAAAAAATGAAAAATCGAGACTACAAAATTCCTATGAAGCAAGATGATTTTTCAATATTAGAAGATAAGATTTACAAACTTTTTATAGAAATAGTGGAAGCCAAAGAGACAAGTAGTAAAAATAGCGAAAAGCAAATAGAATACCTGGAAGACATCGCTCATCAAATTAAAACTCCTATAACATCTATGCTTTTTTCCATAGAAAATTTGGAGATGGATTTTTCAGATAATGATGATATAGAGAAATTAAAAAGACAACTCTTAAGATTAAACTCCCTATCAGATATTTTGCTCAAACTATCAAGCCTTGATGCAAACAAAGATTTAATGAAAAAAGAACAAATTCGTTTAGATGAATTAGTGGATTATGCTTTAGATAGTTTAGATTTAAGGAGATCTACTAATGTAGAAGTAGCACAAAGTTTAAAGGAAAATAGTATTTATGGAGATTTTTATTGGCTAGCAGAAGCTCTAATTAATATTGTGAAAAATGCTGATAATAGACCGACTTGTGATAAAATCGTGGTTTCATCATACAAAAATCCCCTCTATACAAGCTTAATCATTGAAGACAATGGCGGAGGAATAGAAAAAGAGAATATGAAAAAAATCTTTAAACGCTTTTATAAAACGCCCGACTCAAATGGTTTTGGAATTGGTCTTGCTATGGCGAAGACAATTGTCGAAAAAAACAATGGGGAGATTTCTGTTTCAAATATTGATGCTGGAGCAAGATTTGAAATTAAATTTTATAATGTCACCTAAAAATCACTTTACTTTTATATACTTACCTTAAATTAAGGAGGAAAGTATGGAAATATTAAAAGTAGAAAATTTAAGAAAAGAATACGGCGAGGGTAATTCTAAGGTCATTGCCTTAGACGGTGTTAACCTTGAAATTGAAAGAGGTGAATTTGTCGCCATTGTTGGACCAAGTGGGTCTGGTAAATCAACCCTCCTACATATTATAGGAGGAGTAGATAGTCCAGATGATGGTAAGGTTTATATAGATGGTAACGACATCTCAAAGTATTCCTCAAAAGAATTAGCCCACTTTAGAAGAAGAAAAGTTGGACTAATTTATCAATTTTATAATTTAATTCCCAACCTAACAGTTCGTCATAATATAGAACTTCCACTAAAACTAGATAAAAGAAAAATAAATCAAGATGAATTT
>NZ_KV808705.1:25184-29870 GCF_001812365.1 Anaerococcus sp. HMSC065G05 | reverse complement strand
AAGTCTTATCTATAATCCATCTATAATATTGGCAGATGAACCGACAGGTAATTTGGATAGGAAAAATTCTAAGGAAATTATAGAAATCTTTAAATACTTCAATAGAACCATGAAACAGACGATTATCCTAATCACCCATGACGAAGAAATAGCCTTACAGGCAAATCGTATTATTACAATAGTCGATGGAAAAATTGTAGGAGATGAAAGAAATGAATAAGAAGAATTTTCCTATTTTTATTTCCTTATTTATTGTAAGTTTGTTTTTTACTGTGGTTTTTTATTATGGTTATACAATTGTTAAATATAATGATGAAAGTTTCATGACCGTAAATTTTTATGATGCAGAACTTGAAGGGAACTTAACAAGTAATGATATTGAAAAAATAAAAGATATTAATAATATAGAATTTGTAGGTGAAATGTCCATAAATCCTGAATCGGCAAAGTACAAGAATGATTTGATTGCCGTAAATTATCAAGATAATGATATAAATAAAATGAGAGAGCATTCAGATTTACTTGAAGGACACTTTGCTAAAAGTGATGGAGAAATAGTATTATCGAAAAGTCTAGTCGAAAAAAATAAGCTAAAATTAGGAGATAAAATACAGCTTGATTTTGGGCATAGACTAATAGAGGGTAAAGAGATAGATGCCATAAGTACTTTTACTGATAAGGAGTCTTACAATCTTAGTTTTAGCAAAGACTTTGAGCTGGTTGGAATTTATGAAGATGTCTATAATAAATACAGTAGAGTTAATTATGCTTTAGCACTGAAAAATGAAGAGGATCCAGGCAAAGTAGTTTTAAAGTTTAATTCTTTTGAAAAGGCTTATGATAACAAAGTAAATCTACAAAATGAAATCAATAAAAAATTAGGTAGAGATGTTCCCTTAACTTTCAATTCTAATTTAATAGATTATTACGGTGTTGAGTATGACTTTCCCCATAATATTTTAACTGAATTAGGAACCATTCTTTCTGTAATAGGGGCTATATTACTATTTGTATTTTTTGTAAAAAATATATTCAAGGTGTGGGCTTTTAGGAAAATCAAGGAACTTTCTGTATATAAGTCTATAGGCACTACGGATTTTCAGATATACTTGTTACTATTAAAAGAAGGTATTTTCCTATCTGTTCTACCTATATTAATTGGTCATATCTTTGGATACTGTCTTATCTTAAAATTGTTTAGGCATCTTGAGATTGATCAAGGGGTCGAAAACTTGGTATCTAGTTATTTCAGTCCTTTACTTAGCCTAGCGATTGTTACAGTAGCTCTTTTAGTAGTAGTATTTTCTATTATTCAACCAGCAAAGAAAGTTTCAAAAATATCTATTATGGAAGGTATAAAGGGAAATTTAGACTTTGATAGCTTTAAGAAAAAAAGATCTAGGAATTTATGGAAAGAATTAAAATTAAACAATCTTGATAGTATTAAATCACAGCGTTATATTTCTGCTATTGGTGTCATTACTATTTCTGTTTTAGTCATTATTATTACAGTGACTAAATATAACAGAGATTTTTCTTACTATGATGCAGGGTACAATGTAATAGCTAATTATTATAGTGAAAATAAGAAAGTTCCTAAAGTCTTTAAAGAAATTCAGCGAGAAATTCCAAATAATAAGTCCTATGTTTCAAAAGAAAGTTATATTCAGGTAGATAATGATTTAGAATTGTCCAAAGAAGCTATTAACATGTCTCTAGATCAAAAGTTAGAGTATTATTTGAAAAAGAGTCATTCAAGCCAGTTGAATGGGATGCTTATAGCTTTAGAAGATGAAGACTTTAGTAAATTGGGAGCAAGTAAGGGTGATTTTATTCTTTATAATATGGTACAAGAAGATCCAAACACTCCAGTAGCTAAAGCAAATAAAATACCATATTTTAATAATCCGAAAGATATAAACTTCCAGATAGGGGAAAATTTTCGAAAAAGTATAAAAATTTCTAAAACTATAGATGATTTAGGAAACTATGATTCAATAACTTTACCATTTCATGTAAAAATCTACACAGATTTCGATACCTTCTTCCAACTTATGGATGAGTCAAAAGATGAAGAACTTATTAATGCTCCGTATGTATTAAATATGAATGTAAAAGACTCGGAGATGAGAAATGTAAAGGATTATTTGGATAATAAGATAAGAGAATCGATAATGCCAAATGAAAAGTACGATATTAACACAAAAGCAGATATTGAAATGAATCGAAAAAGTGATCTAGAATCTTTAAAGAAAGTCGCATTTGCGATGGCTTTCATTATTTTTATTCTCAATGTGACAAATGGTTATTCATCCATTAATTTAAGTCTTATGAGTAGAAAGAAGGAAATTGGCAGCCTTTATTCATGCGGTGTGGACGTAGATGAGTTAAAGAATATTTATCGAAAAGAGTTTATAGAAGAGCAAATAAAATCATTTATTGTTGCGGGAATAACCACATTAGGAGTCATGCTCGTAATATCTCGTATAGCTCCTAATTTAAGTCTTAATATATTAATAAGATATTATGACTATAAATTATTTTTTGGATTTTCTATTGTGGTATACGCAATCAACTTACTAATCTATAATTTTTCACTAAAGAGAATTTTAGACAGACCAACAATTGATTTGATTAGAACAGAATAATTTCAAAGAAAGAGGAGTATTTATTAAATAGAAATTAAGCAAGAAGATATTTCTACTTGGACTTGTAATATTTGTTATTTCTTACCTACTTACAGTAGAAATATTTGAAAGCTATACAAGTCTTAGACCAACTAGGCTCACTTTAATGTTTGTCTGCCCAATTATTGGACTAATAGGTTTAATATTTGGGGTAAAGGAAAAGGATAAGTTGTTTATAATATTGAATCTACTTTTAATCTTATTACTTCCTATATCAATGTTTGTAGGTCATCTAGTAGGATCTGTTTAAGTGAGATAATAAGTTTAGATTTAAAAATTTATAAATAGTTTAAAAAGCTATAAGTTTATCCGCTTATAGCTTTTTATCTCTCCACCTCCTTTCTATAATAATTTTCATAGTTTTTCCTATACTGAACAAGGTCAGAAAATTGTTCTTTATTCAAAGAATACTCTTGCATAAGGGTGTTCTTTTTTTCTTGCAATTTATCTAGGTTTGATAGTATTTCTTTTGTGTTGGGTAGCTTTTTATATCTTTCTAATATTTCTTTAGCGGCTATTTTATAGACGGAAAGCTCACTATAATACTCATCTGCAAATTGCTTATCTTCAGGATTTTTCTTGTGGTATTTATATATTTCACGATACTTATTTATAGTATTTATATTTTCCATATCTTGGGATAAACTCTTCATCTCAGTTTCAATTTTTTTTATTTTATCTAATAATTCTTGTCTATCATCAGCAGATTTTTTGATCAGGTCATCGAGTTGAGTAATTGAATTAATTCCTTGTTCTCTAAGTTTAATTATTGAATCAGCCATTGTTTTTATATTGTGTTTTCTTGCCCAGACTTCGTAACCTTTAGAGGATTGTGCTTTTTCATTAGTAGATATATCAATAACATTTCCTACACGCTTTTTAGTAGGATTAGTTTTGTTTTTAATAGCTAAATCTATTCTTTCTTTAATTTTTTCTTCGGTATAATCTTCTCCGATAGTCTTTGCTCTTGTAAATCTTTGCTTATCTTTATGACGAAAAGCAATGTGTTTACCAAACTTAATTTCATAATCAATAGATTTCATATTTTCTAAAAACTCTTCCCACGATTTAGACCTATTAATCATTCTATCTATATCAAATTGCAGTTTAGACTTCCAAGAATTTCCTTTCTTATTTTGGTCATACTCATACCAAGATTTACCAGTAGTTTTATATTTTCTTTTGTAAGCTTCATAATATTCATCAATGACTGAAAGCTTATTTACTTTACATAATTCATCACTTTGATACCTGATTTTGTGGTAAGATTTTTTATTAGATTGGTAGCATTTGCCAGTCTTGTAATTAACATTATTAAAAATAATATGGTTATGGATATGTCCTCTATCTATATGAGTTGCAAGAACAAATTCATAATCTTCTTTTAAAATTCTCTTGCATAATTCCATTCCAATTTCGTGAGCTTTTATAGGATCAACCTCTCCTGGTAGAAAAGATTGGATTAAATGTCTAGCCAAAACTGTACCCTTAGTATCATTATCTTCTCGAGTTTTCAAAAATTGAATATGGGCAGTATATGGATGACATTTAAATGAAGACACTAAGATTTTTTCATCAGTTTTTTCACTCTTAGTTATATAGTCTATTGCCAAATTTAGGGTTGATTTTATAGGATGTATTTTTGTAATTGCCATACTAATCACCAGAACTTTCTTTTGATTTATTAAGAAGTAGGGAATGAATCTGCCATATTTCTCTTGATAATTTTTCTATCTGCTTATTCATTGATTCAATTTCATTTTTGTAAATAACACCAGTTGTATTAGTCGCTTTTGCGATCTGGTTTATATTATTTGTTGCATTTGAAAGTAGCCATTGCAGGTTTCTAAATGGTTCTAAATCTACTACATAAATTTCTTTTTCTAATACGCACTTTCTAAGAAAGTGGGACATAGTTTTACAATTTGCAAGTTTCATTTTCTTTTCAAAAACTTCTTTTTCTTCCTTAGTTAGTTTTATTTCTATTCTTTCATTTCTA
>NZ_KV808705.1:17697-25084 GCF_001812365.1 Anaerococcus sp. HMSC065G05 | reverse complement strand
TAAGTGTCCGTACACTTACTGTGCTTGCTACAAAAGTCAAGCAAGCATTAAGCATTTTTCTAAAATTGTAAATATATTATACCATAAAATTCAAGAGAAATGAGAAAACGCAATTGACAAAATGTCAGTTGCGTGATATCCTTTAAATAGGAGGTATAAAATGAGAGATGTAAAAGAACCTGAAATACGACGTGCAGAGATTATGGATGCTGCAATGATACTCTTTATGGAGAAAGGATATACTAATACAACAACTCAGGATATAGTTGATAAAGTAAATATATCAAGAGGGTTGTTATATTATCACTTTAAGAATAAAGAGGATATCTTATATTGTCTTGTAGAACAATATTCAGATAGACTACTGAAAGATATTTATATTATTGCTTATGATGAAGATAAAACTGCCATAGAAAAAATCAGATCATTTATAGATGTTACAATTATATCTTCAGAAAATATTTCAGCAGAGGGTACAGTGCTACAAAAAACAATTGACCTTAAAGAAAATCAATATATGATAGATAAGTTATCCCACAAGCTTGTTGAAAAACTGACAATATATTTTGAAAAGATTATAAATCAAGGAATAATGGAAAGAGTTTTTTCTGTAAAATATCCATTAGAAACAGCAGAGTTGCTTATGACAGCTTATGTTTTTGTTTCAAATAACATAAGTATAAGATATTTAAAGGAAGAACCTGTTGATAACTACTTAAATGCATTTAAGATAATGCTTGAACAAAGCTTAAATACGAAAAAGCTCTTTAGTAATTAAAAAAGAATAGAATGTTTGCAAGGAGAATAATTTGCCGATAGCTACTGATACACAAGTTATCGGTTTTATTTCAAGGAATAACTGACAAATTGTCAATGGAGGTGGAAATTATGTTAGAGATAAAGAATTTTAGTAAATTCTATGGGAACAAAAAGGCTGTTGAAAACTTATCCATTTCAGTACAGTCTGGAGATATTTATGGATTCATTGGTGCAAATGGAGCCGGAAAAACTACAACGATAAAAGCGGTAGTTGGAATTCATGATTTTGAGAATGGAAGTATAACGATTGACGGGCATTCTATTAAAGAAGAGCCTGTTATTTGTAAGAAAATAATGGCATACATTCCGGATAATCCGGATTTATATGAACATCTGACAGGATTTCAGTACATCAATTTTATTGCTGATTTATTTGAAGTTTCTACTGAAATACGCAGAGAAAGAATTCAGAGATACGGCGATTTGTTTGAAATGACGAAACATCTTTCGGGAATGATATCTTCGTATTCACATGGCATGAAGCAAAGAACGGCGATTATTTCTGCACTGGTGCATTCTCCAAAGTTACTAATTTTAGATGAACCTTTTGTTGGACTTGATCCGAAAGCAACTTTTCTACTAAAGAAAATAATGCACGAATGCGTATCAGATGGAGGAGCTATTTTCTTTTCAACACATGTATTGGATGTTGCAGAAAAATTATGTAATAAAATTGCAATTATAAAAAATGGAAAGTTAATTGCGAGCGGAAATACAGAAGAAGTCAAAGGCAATAAATCTTTGGAAACTTTTTTCATGGAGGTGCAGGATAATGAGCAAAATTTGGATACTAATTAGAGCACAATTGATAAATTTCTTTCCGATCAACGAAATGAAAGAGCCGGGAAATAAAAAACAAAGTTCGATTGTTATTGCAAGTTTTGGAATAATAACTCTTGCTATATTTTTCTTTGTTTATAATATCATAACAGCCAAAACATTGGTACAACTGGGACAGCAGAAGTTGATACCGGCATATATGGTATCGGTATCAAGCTTTGCAATATTATTTTTGACAATATTTTATTCGAATGGGATTTTATTTGGCAGTCGTGATATGGAAAATCTTTTGTCATTGCCTGTAAAAAGTTCGGATATTATAAGCAGCAAGTTTATGTTTATGTATTTATTGAATTTTTTAATAGGATTGATGTTTATGCTTCCGGGGGGAATTGTTTGGGTGTTAAACGGAAGTTTAAATGCATTACAGATTATATTGTATTTTACTTCCATAATTTTTGTTCCGTTGATACCTATGTGTATAGCAGCATGTATGGGAATCATTATTGTTGTTGCTTCATCTTTCTTTAAGAGAAAAAATGTTATTGCTTTAATTTTTTCATTTGCAATGATAGGGATAATTGGATATATTGCAGTGTCAGCTATGAAATCAGGTAATGAAAATAGTATTGCGATTATGCTTTCTAAGCAAATTACCGGATTGTACCCGTTATCTAAGCTATTTATGGAATACTATAATTTTCCAATTTACATTGGAGTAGGATTATTTATTGTTCTTTCAATAGTATTTTTTTATATATTTGCCAAAGTGGTTTCATTGAAGTATGGGTTGCTTAATACTCTTGCTAAAACAACAACAAGATATTCTGACAACAAAAATTCGAATAATAGAAAATCAGTATTTTTTGCCCTATATAAAAAAGAAATGGGACTGTTTCTAAATTCATATATGGCAGTATTGAATGCAGGTCTTGGTGTAATACTTTTATGTGTTTTCAGCATATTTCTTCTTTTTAATTCTTTACAACAAATAGGGGAATATTCGGGAATCGAAAATGTTAATGAATATCTTTCAAATTTTGCTCCGATGTGTATTGCTTCAATGTTTTTACTTAGTTGTCCGGCAGCATTTTCCATATCTTTAGAAGGTAAAAATGTTTGGATTTTGCAAAGTTCTCCTATTAGGGTAAAAACGATTTTAAATTCTAAGATTGCAGTAAATCTTACGCTTCATTTAATTGGATATATTGTTTCTGTGTTTATATTTTTGCTAAAGCTTGATATGGACATTATTCAAACCATCAGCTTAATAATTGTTCCTATTTGTTATTCCGTTTTTATAACAGTGATTGGAATTTCTTTGAATAAAAAATTTCCCAACTTTGAATGGGAAAGTGAGATGATGATAGTAAAACAGAGTATGCCTGTTATTGTATCTGCAATTATTGGAATGGCTGCATTAGTTATACCAATTCTTTTTCATTGGTTTTTGCATTTTTCTATAGTACCTACATTATTGGTAGTAGCACTTATTTTGCTCGTTATTGCGGGTGGCGTTTATATAAAAACTTGTAGATTAAATTTTTAGTTTAAGGAGGAGATGTTCTATGAAAAAAATTTTTAAAAGATATAATGGTGTTTATTTCAATATTAAGTTTATTTGCAATATTTCAGGAATAAAAGATGATAGATTTAGTTAGAATATTTGATTCCCTATCAAATCCCATTAGAATGGATATTTTATTAATTATTTCTAATAAAAATTTAACTGCTGGAGAAATAGCAAGTCATTTTAAATTAGAAAAAGCAACTATATCTTATCATCTATCTTTATTAAAAAAGAGTAAATTAATTACCGACAGTAGATATAAAAATTATATCTATTATTCAATTAATAGGGATACATTTGTAGAAGTTATAAGGTGGTTAGATAAATTTTAGGAAAATAGAAAGCTATTGACAAATAGAAAGGAGATTTGCCATGAAAAAAAGATTTTTGAAAGATGTATTAGTGCTGATAGGAATGATGTTTGTAATATTTATTATTTGCATATTTCTCCCAGAGAAAATTCCTATTCATTTCAATGCAAAAGGAATCCCCGATATGTTTGCTAATAAATATTATCTTCTGTTTACTACGGTTATTCCGTATTCTGCTTATTGGAAATTCGTACGAGGAAGAAAAAATAAAAATAAATGAATGTATATCTATATTTGCAAATTGCTTCAGCGTTAAGAGTGTCTATTTTAAGAGGCGATTATGTTCCGGGACAACAGATGCCACCTATAAGGGCTTTAGTACAGAGGGAGGGATGTAATCCTGCAACAGTTCAAAAAGCTTTAAAAGTTCTTGAGAAACAGGGACTAATTGTTAGTCGTGGAAGTAAAGGATATTTTGTTATTGAAAGTGAGAAGAAAATAATTGAGTTAAGAAATCAGCATTTGAACAGGCTAACAAAAATATTGTTTGAAAAACTATATGTCTTAGGATTTTCTGATTCTGAGATTATCAAACTATTTGATAGAATAGAAACTAAAAAAAATGAATAAAAATCAATTATGTATAAAGAAGATAAAAATACTGACTATTTAGATTATTGATAAAATGGAGGAAACAAATATGAAAGAATCTAAACATCTAATGTTAGAAATACCAAAGAAACAAAACATTCCTCTTTTTTATAATCTTTATAGCAGATTATTGTTTCATATGCAAACTGAAACAATCAAGTGCAGTTAGTAAAATACTTTTAATTTTCTGTTTTAGAGGACTTCGTATGCCTAAGTGTAGAAGTCCTCCTTTTTTTGCCTGAAAAACAGTCAGTCAAAAGAAACGGAGGACTTCAAAATGAAAAAAGAATATTATCTATATGTAGGCGGACAAAAGGTCAAAGTCAGTGAGGATATTTACAAAGTCTACTGGCGGGAAAGAGAACATGAAAAGTATTTAGAGCAGGTGGACAGAAAAAACCACTTGCTCTTTTTTTCGTCTCTAAATCACGATGGGAATTTTGTAGATAATCTAGAAGATAAAAATGTTGATGTTGAAAAAGTTGTAGCTACACAAATGATGATTGAAGCACTAAGAAATGCAATGTCAAAGTTAAATAATGATGAACGAGAAATAATTGAAAGATTATATTTCAATGATGAAACACTTCGTGCAGTAGCAAAGACTCAAAATATATCACATCCTGCTTTAATAAAAAGGCGAGATAAGATTTTAGAAAAACTAAAGAAATTTATAGAAGAAATATAGTTTCTGGTTACCAAAGAGGGCAAATTTTCCTTTATAAAGTGAGGGGAGTTTTGTCCTCTTTCTATTTTAAAAGAAATTTAAACAATATTTGAACCTTAACAATTGAATAGACCAAGACAAGACATTAATCATTTTTGGAGCGTAATAACCTATCCGCCAAGATCTTTCTGCTGAATAATTCGGCAAAACAAGTACTGCTAAGCCAAAAGCAAGGGAAGAAGAAAGGGAGCGATAAGTAAGAGTTTGAATATAGGGAGGGATACCCTATTCGCTATGAAGAAAATGAGGATAATGATACTTCTAAGGTTGAAGCCGGCTCATCCTGAACAGAGGCGGAGGTGAGATTCCTATGTTGCTAATCCAAGGCACTTGTCAATGTCAAAAAACTTTAAAAATATTAAAATAAATATTTTAAATATATTATTTGGAGGATTTATGATTAACGAAAATATAAAAGGTGTTCGTGTTTCTGAGAAAGCATTTCTAACATTAAAAGAAGCATCTGAATATTTTAATATTGGTCAAGATAAAGTTAGACAATTAACGGATGAAAATGATTGCGATTTTGTATTATTTAATGGTAGTAAGCGTCTTATTAAGAAAAAGTTAATGGAAGAATATTTAAATAGACAGTTCTCTATTTAATCTAAAACTATATATAAAACACGCTTAATGCGGTATAATAATTATAGCGTGTCTTTTATCAAAAAAGGAGAATTTTTATGGTAAAAAGACGCAAAGATAGTAAAGGGGTTGTTTTAAAAGACGGTGAATATCAAAGGTCAAATGGCACTTATGAATTTAAGTGGCAAGACAAAATAGGTCGTAGAAAATCTATCTATGCGAAAACTCTAAAAGAATTAAGAGAAAAGGAATTAGATATTTTACGCAATACTATAGATGGAATCAACAACGAAGGAAGTAGCTTATCTGTAAATGATACTTTTAAGCTATGGACAAAGGTTAAAAGAGGTTTAAAGGATAATACCTTTAAAAATTACATCTATATGTATCAACAATTTGTAGAACCGACTTTTGGTCGTATTAAACTATCTGATATTAAAAGATCTGATGTTAGAAGTTTTTATAACAGATTAAAGGAAGATCAAGGATTAATGGTTTCTACTATAGATTGTGTTCATACTGTCTTACATCAGGTATTAGAATTAGCAGTGGATGACGAATATATAAGATTTAATCCGTCTGACAATGCTTTGAAGGAATTGAAAGTAGCTTATCGAAATGAATCTCCGAAGAAAAAAGCCATGACAATAGAAGAACAGGTGATATTTGAAGAATATTTATCTAATAGTGATGAATATAAAAAATGGTATCCAATATTCATTGTTATGCTTTGGACGGGAATGAGAGTTGGAGAAGTCACAGGATTGCAATGGGACGATCTAGATTTTGATAATGGTCTTATAAATGTAAACAGGACTTTGGTATATTATAGTAAAGGTAAAGGATTAAACAATAGGTATGCTATTAATACACCGAAGACAGAATCAGGTAAGCGAAGTATTCCTATGGTTCAAAAAGTAAAAGATGCTTTTCTTATGGAAAGAGAGTTACAAAAGACTTTTGGAATCGAATGTTGTGATTCAATCGATGGATTTAAAGACTTTGTATTTTTAAATAGATTCGGAAAGGTTCACAATAATGGAACACTTAATAAAGCTTTGAGAAGAATTGTTAGAGATTGCAATTTAAGTATAATGGATAAAAATAAATCGAACTCTAATGATATTCTATTAGTTCCACATTTAAGCAATCACATTTTCAGACACACCTTTACTACAAGACTTAATGAACAAAATATAAATACAAAAGCAATGCAGTCTATTCTAGGTCATTCTGATATTAGTACAACAATGGATATATATGTAGATGCAACAGAAGATTTTAAGATAGAACAGATGGGAGAATTTGAAAAAGCGATGAAATTTATATTTTAGAATTTACGACAGCTTACGACAAATTTACGACAATTTGCTAGAAATCTATAGGCACTTATAGAGAGTTAGCAAATTGTCGTAAATGGAGAAGTACCATAAAATAGACTTTTATAGAGATTTAGACAATTATCTAAGGTAGAGGGGATTTTCCCAACAATGAAGCCAATAGGAAAAGAAAAATCAGAAAATGAAATCTCATCAAATGAAAATTATGGAAAAATTGCTACAGAAAAAATTGACTTATCAAAAATAAAAGTTGAACCACTATTTGAAGATTATGTAGACTTTGAAACTTTCTCAAAATCTGATTTTAGAGCTGTGAAAGTGAAAAATTGCGAAGAAGTTCCTAAGTCAAAAAAATTATTGAAATTTACATTAGATGATGGTTCTGAAAAAGAAAGAGTTATTTTATCTGGTATTAAGGAATATTACAGCGCAGAGAGCTTAATTGGAAAGACGCTGCTTGCGATTTGTAATCTTCCTCCACGTAATATGATGGGAATCGACTCAGAAGGTATGATTATATCTGCAATTTGTGAGTATAACGGAGAAGAAAAACTTAACTTAATAATGTTGGATAATAATATTCCAGCAGGATCAAAATTATATT
>NZ_KV808705.1:0-17597 GCF_001812365.1 Anaerococcus sp. HMSC065G05 | reverse complement strand
ATATTCCAGCAGGATCAAAATTATATTAAAAGAACACGCTAATTATGAAACTGGGGTTTGTAATGAATCCCAGTTTAATTTTTATAATTGGATTAATAGAATTATTAAGCTATACAATAGAATCAGTTTAAAGAAAAATAAATATTAGATAATCACTGGCGATAGAAATTAAAAACTCTATCGTCTTTTTTTATACTCAAAATTAGGAGGTTAAAATGGTAAGGGTAAGAAGTCTCACTTAAACAATTTAATATATAAGAAATTTAGCGATTGAATTATAAGTTTAGTCGCTTTTTTAATATGAAATTTAAAGACCGATTAAATAATATTACTGGTTGTTTTTTTCTAAATCAGTTAAAAATTATGTTGTTTTTATAGTTTTGTTATATTTACCTCTTATAATAGAATCATCAAAGGAGGAAATTATGTCCGAAAAAGTACTTGAAATAAAAAAATTATGTAAATCTTATGGTAAAAGAAAGATTATAAATGATTTGAATATGACTGTGTTTAAAGGAGATGTTTATGGTTTTCTTGGAGCAAATGGAGAGGGGAAAACAACTACTATTAGAATGATTACATCATTAATTAGGTCTGATTCTGGAGAAATTTTAATAAATGAAAAGTCTGTAATAAAAAATATAGATCAAGCAATTAAAAATATAGGTGCTATGGTAGAAGCTCCTAAGTTTTATGAAAACCTATCTGGATATGAAAATTTAAAATTGATGGCAAAACTAATTGATGGCACTAGTGATAAAGATATTGATAAATTACTTGAATTAGTAGGTCTAAAAGATAGGAGCAAAGATAAGTTTGCCTCATACTCCATGGGTATGAAACAAAGACTTGGCATTGCTAATGCCTTATTAGGAAATCCAGATTTAATAATTTTAGATGAGCCTAATAATGGACTAGATCCGTATGGTATGAGGGATATAAACGAACTTATAGTATCTTTGGCAAAAACTTCTAATAAAACTTTTATAATCTCATCCCATCTTCTCCATGAAATGGAAGGTATTTGCAATAGAGTCGGAATTTTACATGACGGAAAATTATGTATAGAAGGTGATGTAAAAAAATTAGTTTCAGGAAATAATGTATCTAATCTTGAAGAACTGTTCTTTGATAAAGTAGGTGGGAAAAATGAAAGCATTAATTATTAATGAATTAAAGAAAATCATAAAATCAAAGATAGGATATGTATTTTTATTGTCAGCTGGACTTTTGATTTGGATGAATATTACCATGTATGATCCAAAAGAAGGCGTGTGGAATATTGATAGTTTTTATACTTTTCCTGCTAGCCTTTTAGATATTTATATGCAAATATTAATATTTTTCATACCAATTTTAGCAAATGCCTTAGTAACAAAGGACCTAGTAGCAGGTACAATGAAATTGAGCATATTGAAAGAACCGTCAAGAATTAAAAATTTAATCAGCAAACAAATTGCCTTTACAATATTTTGTATAATGGCAACTACAATTTTTGTTCTCTTGTGCTATTTATTTGGAATCCTATATTTTAAAAACATGAGTGATTTATCTTTAATAAGACCAGGATTTACAAAAGCTAGTGAGTTAATCTATACATTCTTAACTTATGGGAAGATTCTTTTACCAACAATTACCTACGGCTTATTAAGTATGTCAATAGGATTATTTATTGAAAATGTAAGCCTAGCAAATATTATTTCTATTGTTGGTCTTATATTTTTCTTTAATACAAGCATGGGAGAAAAATTTACAACGATAAAAAATGTGTCAGCTAATGAATTTAATATTCTAATATTAGCAAGCGGGATATTATTAGCTTTATCTTTAATAATAAGCAATATTTATTTAGAAAAGAAAGATATTTTATATTAGGGTGAGATATGAAAAAATTTATAGATTTTGAGTTATACAAACAAAGGAAAAATAAGTTTTATTATTTATTTTTTCTAATAATTTTAATTTCTCATATAGTAAAAGCGAATCAATTTATTCATACGGATATGAATTGGATGTCATTACCCTTAGTTTCAGTTCCGGATACAGTTTTGTTTTTAGTCTTATTTGTGATTTATATATCATCAGATTTAACAGCTATAGAGTTTGAAAAAGGTCTTATCAAATTATCAATAATGATAAATGGAGATCGAAAAAATTTAATAAAAGCAAAAATATTAACTATAATCATGTGGCTAATAGCCTTAGTGATTTTTGATATAATTTCATCTTTTTTGGTTGGAAAAATAATGCTTAATGAAGGAACAGTTTTGATTTCCGATGGGCAAGCTATTTTGCTTGGGGGAGTAAAGTTAGAGAGAATAAGAGGCTTTGTTAGTGTATTTTTTAGTGAAATTTCTATTATCTTGCCACTAATATGTTTAGCTATGTTTATTGTATATGCTGGTCTTGTTTTAAAAAATGCTTCAAGTGTTATGGGAATGGGATTTTTATATTATATTCTAAGCTTAATAGGTCCTGAAAAATTAAAATATTTATTTTTAGTAAGACATGTTTATAAAATACCATCTCTTTTAATAAAAGGGGAATTTGGTATTGAACTTAGCTTGTATATTGCAATATCTTTAATAGGTATATTAATCTTATATTTTGTCAATATTTCCTATTTTAAAAGGGTAGAAATATTAAAATAGGAGAGGATAGGATGAGTAGAATTTTAATCGTAGAAGATGAACTTGACTTGGCAAATATAATAAAAGATTATCTAGAAAAAGAGCTATATGAGGTAGAAATTTGTTCTCAAGGAGATGAGGCAATAGAAATTTTTGATAAATTTAAGCCGTCCTTGGTAATATTAGATTTAATGCTTCCAGGTATGAATGGTTATGAAATCTGCCAAAATATAAGAATAAAATCTACAATACCGATTTTGATTTTGTCAGCAAAAATTGATGAATTTGATAAGGTAAAGGGACTTGATCTTGGAGCTGATGATTATATTACCAAACCCTTTAGGCCAAGAGAATTACTTGCAAGAGTTAATGCTCAACTTAGAAGAAGCCAAGTTTTTAATAAGGAAAATCTTGAAATAATAGAAATAGAAAATATCAGAATATATACTAAGGAATATAAGGTAGAAAAAGATGGTAGAGATCTTGATTTAAGTAGAAATGAATTTGAACTTTTGATGTTTTTATCTAAAAATCCAAGACAAGTTTTTAGTCGAGAACAACTATATGATAGAATCTGGGGCTTCGATAGTTATGGAGATTTGAATACTGTTACCGTTACTATAAACAGACTCCGTCAAAAAATCGAAGATAATCCAAAGAATCCAAAATATATTTTAACAGTTTGGGGAGTAGGTTATAAATTTGAAATCTAAATCACTTAAAAAAAACTTAATAGTATTTGTCATATCAATCATTCTAATACCAATTTTATTTTTGTTGGTTTTAGGAATACCAGAAAAAGAACCTAAAAGTCTTTTGTTATCTTTAACATCAATTTCTATTTTTATCGCTATAGTAATTGTCATTATATCGACTATATTTTTAGCTTACGTCGATAAGATTATTATAAGGCCTATATATAATTTGCTAGATAATTTTAAAAAGTTATCTAAAGGGGAATATGATTTATATATAGAAAATGATAGGGTGGATGAAATAGGAGAATTATTAGATAATTTTAATAAATTGGTAGCGTCTTTAAAAGCATATAGGGAAAGAGAAAATAAAGCAAAGGAAGAAAGAGAAGAGCTGATATCATCTATAAGCCATGACTTATCAACTCCCTTATCTGTAATACAAGCCCATATAGATGGAATAAGTGACGGCGTTGCTGATAGCCAAGAAAAAAAAGATGAATATATAAGGATAATAAACAAAAAGATTAAACAATTGAATAATAGAATCAAACAACTAAAAGATTATTCATCATTTGGTATATATGACAAAGAAATAAATAATATCAGAGCTAGAGAATCTTTAGATAGAATTGTAGATGAACTAAATAGATCATTTACAATTGAAATAGAAAATTTATTTTACAAAAATTATATAAAAGAAAATACAGTTATAGGTTTATCTGATAGGATGCTTGAAATTATATTAGAAAATCTGTTTTCAAATTCTATAAAATATAGAGGAGAAAATCCATTGGAAATTGATATAATTGCAAAAGAAAACCCAGATACAGTTATAGTAGAATTTAAAGACAATGGAAAGGGCATAGAGAAATCTGAATTAGATAAAATATTTAATCCATT
This sequence comes from Anaerococcus sp. HMSC065G05, assembly GCF_001812365.1. Classification (NCBI taxonomy): domain Bacteria; kingdom Bacillati; phylum Bacillota; class Tissierellia; order Tissierellales; family Peptoniphilaceae; genus Anaerococcus; species Anaerococcus sp. HMSC065G05. The sequence goes on along the minus strand of NZ_KV808705.1, from coordinate 13,369 downwards.
GTACACAGTGGATAAAGCTAGGTCAACTGATAAAGAATCAATGGGATTAGGCTTATCAATAGTAAAAAAAATACTTAATAATGTGGGAGGAGACATAGGAGTAACAAGTGAGTTTGGACAATATACAGTATTTTTTATAGAGATACCTATAGCTTGCAAAATTGAAATGGGTGTAGAATAAATAGGATAAATAACCTAGGCGATAGAAAATAAAAACTCTATCGTCTTTTTTATTGCAAGAAGGGAGATTAGTATGAAAAAATTATATCAAATAAGACAAGAGTAAAAAGAAATAAAAGAAAAAATAGACGATACAGAAGAAAGATTAAGGCAACTAAAAAATCAAGAACAAAAGATATTAAAACAAGACATAGTGAAAAGAAGAAAAGAAAGAACTCATAGGCTCATAATAAGAGGAGCAATCTTAGAAAGCTTTATAGAAAATGCAGAAGAACTAACAGATGAAGAAATAAAAATCCTACTAGAAGAAGCAACAAAGACAAAAGAATTCAAAGAAACACTTAGAGCAATAAGGCAAAATGGAAAAGTATTAACATAGATATTATGTAACAATATACGAGGAAAAGGTAATTAAAAAATATGATGAATTATTGACACCTGGATGAGATTGTGTAAAACTATAGTTAACCAAAGAAAGGTGAAATAATGAATAATAGAATCGAGAAATACCGTAAACCTCTAGGTTTATCACAACATAGACTTGGTAAAAAAGTGGGAATATCAAGGACAAGTATAAATAAAATAGAAACAGGAAAAACGATTCCGAGCCTAAAAACTGCTAACGATATAGCAAATGCTTTGGACGTTTGTATATACCAAATATTTGATTTAGATGGTACAGGACATTATAAATGTTTAGATTCAAATTGTAGTAATAATTAGCAAAATGCATTACTAATTTATGTTATTTCTTAAAATAAAGGTAGGTTTAATTGTGATAAATTATATGAATCCTCAGAGGTACAAGAACGGAGATTTATTTATATTATAGTTTGAGAATAAGAATTGACACAGTATTATAGTTTGTATTTGAAAAACAAATAATTGATAATAAGGAGGTTAGAGATTATGATAAAAAACTTTAAAAAGCGAATGAGTGTATTAATATTGACAGTTTTAGTAATGTCTACAAGTCTAATTTCACCAATATACGCAAGTGAAAATTATGGTATAGAGAAAATAGAGGGACAAGATTACTCAATAAGCGAAGATGGCAACGATGCTGTTACAATAAATTCAAAAGATGGAATTGAGCGTGTTAGTGTTAAAGAAGATGATAACACAAGAAAGGTTACCATTTATAATAATACTACTGGTGAAGAAGAATACTTAATCTTAAATAAAAAGGATGGTTCAATTTATTCATCCATTACGAATAAAACATTAAGTAGCGATGAACAGAATCCTATTATATCACCTCGCTCAGATACTTCATATAGTACTGTATATATATCATGGGCAGAGTTTAAAACTACTATCGGTACAACTGCAACAGTGGGTGGTGTAGTAGGTTTAATTTTGACAAGAGTTCCTGGTGGGCAAGTTGTAGGAAGTGTAATTGGAACAATCAGCACTATAGTTGGTGGAGGAACATTACTTATTCCTAATGATTCTAGCCATGGTTTGAAATTTACAATAAAAAAAGTTAAGCATTATCGTAGTAGGCTTGGGAAAAGACATGTATGGTATATATCTAAATCAATCGTTTCAGTTAGTCGTTATTAGGTGTATATATGAATAAAATATTAGGAATAGTATTTTTACTTGCTACTATCCTGATTGGGATGGTAACTAATGAGAAGATTAAGTTAGATAACATCTGGGTTATTTTGATATTTATTGTACAAATTACAAGTTGGATTGGATATATTAATTTATTAGATATAGAAAAACGCTATAAATTATGGTTGAGTGTTTTATCTATGTGTGCTGTTTTTATTATAGGATTTTTTTATATCTTAAAATAGCAAAATTAAATATAGTACAGAATTATTTAAGAAATGTTTAAAAAATAAATACAGAAATCTATTTCTGTGTGAATAATATTAAAGGCTATTTATCTGAGAAATATTTAGTCTTTTTTATTTTTTATTTGTGTCGCATTTAATTTTACAACTTATCATATTGAAAAAAAGAGAATTACAGACTGATATAAATTATAGGACGGTGAGAGTATATCTTCATCGTCTTTTTTTTTGAAAAATTTCAAACACTTGCAAAATAAAATTTTGCTTGTAGATGGAATTTAAAGGATAATTTATTTAAATTAAATTTTTAAACTATCTTTTTGTAGTTTTTGATCGTTAAACATTACAAAGGGCAAGATTTATTTGAGGAGAATTGTTAGGCATGAGCGTAGATTTTTTATTGATATATAGGGCAAAAAATGGCGATAGCCATGCTTTTGAAATTATAATACGAAAATATTATGGAAATATATTTAACTATTGCAAATATCATGCTTTGGATATAAATACGGCTGAGGACATAACGCAGGATGTATTTCTAACTTTTCTAAAAACAATTAATCATTATAAACATAAAGGCAAACTTTTAAATTATTTATATACAATTGCTCGTAATAAATGTATTGATGAAAAAAAGAAGACAAGCAATAAAGCTCTTTATATTGAAGATTTTTCTGAAAAGATGTTTTTGGAGTGTACAGAATCTGATAGGAAAATAGAATATTTAGATGTTAGAGAGGCTGTTAAAAAATTGCCATCAGATATTAAGGATGTAATAATTCTATATTATTTTTTTGATAGAAAACAAAAAGAAGTTGCAAAGATTTGTGGCATTTCATTAGAATTAACAAAATATAGGCTTAGGAAAGGCAAGGATATGATAAGAAAGTATGTAGAAGGTGAAATATGAAAAAAATAGACAAGTATGATAAAAAAATGGGAAAAATACTAAGAAATATAGGAAAATTTGATGAAAAAAAGCCTTCCAATGAAGCAATTGACAAATTAGTTTTTAAAGCCAAAGAATTTATTAATAGTGAGGAAAATGAAAATAGAATTGGCTTTATTGAATTTATTGCCTTGCAGATTAAAATTATGAAAAAAGAGTGGTTATTTGCACAAATGCTTTTGCTTTTTTTTGCAGGATATTGGCTTTCTATTTCAAAAGAAATAGTTTATATGCAAAGGGGATTGAGCGTTTTGGCGGCACTTTTTGTAATATTTATAATTCCAGAACTTTGGAAAAACATTGAAAATAAATCGATGGAAATTGAAAAAAGCTCACTTTTTGATTTGAGAAGAGTATATGCCGCTAAATTAATAGCCTTTGGACTTATTGATACAGGAATTTTAACTGTGTTTTGTGTTTATGCGGTAGAAATCCAAAAAATATTGGTCGTAGATCTTTTGGGGCAGTTTGTATTTCCGATTATGATTTCATCAATCATTTGTATGATGGCTTTTTCTAGAAAAAGATATTTAAATCAATTTGTGACAATGATTATTTGTTTGGCTGCCAATATGGGATGGATGTTAATAATTTTGAATGATAATCTCTATTTAAAAATAACACCAATAGTATGGATTTTAATCATTATTATGTGTGCCTTATTATTATTTTATTTTATTCAAAAAGTTTTACTTGATCATAGTGAATATTTGGAGGGAAAGTTTAATGAGCTTAGTATTGAATAATGTTAGAAAAAAATTTGGAAGTATGGTGGCAGTCGATAGTATTTCAATTGAAATGGAAAATGGCTTATATGGACTTCTTGGTACAAATGGAGCGGGAAAAACTACCCTTATGAGAATCTTATGTACAGTTTTAAAACCTAGTGATGGAAAAATATATTATAATGGCGAGGATATATTTGAAATGGATGGTAGGTATAGAAATATTATTGGCTACCTTCCGCAAGAATTTGGTTTTTATCCAAACCTTAGTGTCAAAGATTATCTTTCTTATATAGCTTCTTTAAAAGGATTAAATAAAAGATTGACTAAAGTGCGTATTGAAAAATTATTAGAAATTACGGGAATGCAGATTCATTCGTCAAAAAAAAATGAAAAAATTATCGGGTGGAATGAAAAGGAGAGTTGGAATTGTACAAGCCTTATTAAATGATCCAAAAATACTTATACTTGATGAGCCAACTGCTGGACTTGATCCAATGGAAAGGATTAAATTTAGAAATTTAATAGGAGAGCTTTCCAAGGATAAGATTGTTCTTTTATCTACCCATATAGTTTCTGATATTGAAGCTATTGCAAAACATATATTTGTCATGAAAGATGGAAAAATTATAAAACAAGGAAGTGCTTTCGAATTATGTTCAAATATTTCTTATAAAGCATGGACTTATCGTTGTAAATCCGATCAAGCAAATAAAGTAATAAGCAAATTTAAGGATTCGATTAGTTTTGTAAAAGAGAGTGGAGAATATGTTGAAATGAGAATTTTATCAGAAGATAAACCCGACAACAATGCAAAATGCGTTGAAATCACTCTAGAAGATGTATTTTTCTATTATTTTAGAACAGAAAGTGGAGATAAATATGATAAGGCATGAGATAAAATTATTACTTAGCAATCGTATGAATAAAATTTTATTGATATTTTTGTTTGCTATAGCAGTTTCTTTTAGCATATTTGCAGCATGGAGCATAAGTTTTGTGGATAATAATGGCAATACCCATAATGGAATATTTGCACCAAGAAAGCTAAGCGAGAAAAAATCTAAATATGCGGGTGAATTAAATTCTGATGTCTTTGAAGATGTAATAAAAAAAGATAAAAAAATTAAGGCTATTTATAAAAATCAAATTCCAGAAAAAATATATGCTACAAATACGCAAGAGTATATGGATATAAAAGATTTTATGGTAAGCACTTCGTCCTATGGAAGTGAAATGGATTATGAAAAATTTGATTTTTTAGAAGTCAGCAAAGCAAAAAATATTTACCATATCAGGAAAGAAAATATAAAAAAATTGGTAAAAGAATATGGAGTTACTGAGAAAAAAATGAAATATTTGAAAGAAAAATTTTCAAAAAATAAAACTCCTTTTTATTACGAACCTGCCGATTCGTGGATAACTATGGGTTTATATGCAACAACCTACTCATTAATATTGATTATTGGCATATCATTTCTTGTATTAGAAATATTTACTGAAGATTTTAAATTGAAAGCTGATTCGATTTTTTTTAGCACAAAATTAGGAAAAAATAAGGGAGTTAAGATAAAAATAGGAACAGGCTTATTGATGACAACAATTATATATTGGGCATTAATGCTAAGTCTTTGTGCAATATCTTTTACGATAATGGGTGTAAGCGGAGCAAAATCGCCCATTCAATTAGAATACAGTTATTGTATTTATAATTACACTTTTTTTGAAAGATATTTGCTAATAATTATTGGAGGATATATTGGAAGCATTTTTGCAAGCGTATTAACAATGCTAATATCAGCCAAAACACATTCGTCACTTCTAAGCCTGTGTATTCCAATAATATTATTCGTAGTATCGCCATTTATTGGAAGAGTCTTGCCATTTGAAAATTTATTTAGAATAACACCAGATCAGTTAGTAAATATATATAATTGCATAAAACTACCAATATTATATGAAATTTTTGGTCATGTATTTATGCAAATACCAATGATAATTATATTATATTTGCTTATTTCAATAATATTGATTCCATTTATATATTTTACATTTAGAAAATATGGGCAAAAGTAGATTAAAAAATTTATTAATATAATTTTTAAAAGGTTGATAATAATCAGCCTTTTTTTGTTAGGAAAATTTAAATACTTATAATTTTTTCTTGTAAAAAGCTATTAATAAGTATCTATGATATAATTAATTCTATAGAAACTTAGAGATTTAAAAATTTGGAGAAATTTATGAGAACTTACAGCAATAAAAAAGAGCTTAAAGCTGAAATTGAGAAAAAATTTGAAAAATATATTTCGGAATTTGATGATATTCCAGAAGAATTGAAAGATAAGAGAGTTGATGAAGTTGATAGAACTCCAGCTGAAAACCTTGCTTATCAAGTTGGTTGGACAAATTTAGTTTTAAAATGGGAAGATGATGAAAAGAAAGGTCTTGAAGTTAAGACGCCATCTGAAGATTTTAAGTGGAATCAACTTGGGGAATTGTATCAATATTTTACGGATACTTATGCTCATTTATCACTAAAAGAATTAAAGGAAAAATTAAGAGAAAATATTGAATTAATGTATGAAATGATTGACTTATTAAGTGATGATGAATTATTTAAACCACACATGAGAAAATGGGCTGATGATGCAACAAAAACGGCTGTTTGGGAAGTGTATAAATTTATTCACATCAATACTGTTGCACCTTTTGGAACTTTTAGGACAAAAATTAGGAAATGGAAAAAAATAGCTCTATAATATTTTTTATTAAAATAATAGAAAATAAAACCTATTTTGAAAATGTTTGGAAAAATATACCAGAAAGGATAATTTATGATTAAAAATATTATATTCGATCTTGATGGAACAATTTCAAAATCTGCTAGCGGGATTTTGAATGCTTTTGAATATGCTTTGAAAAAAAATGGGCAAGTCTTATCAAAGAGATAAGCTCTATGAATATATTGGTCCACCTTTGAGAGATTCTTTTGTAAAAGAATTGGGAGAAGACTTAGCTGATGATGGAGTTTATTATTACAGAAAGTATTATTTTAAAAATGGTCTGTTTGAAACTTCTCTTTATGAGGGAGTTAAAGAATTAATAGAAGATTTATATGATAAAGGCTTTAATATTTATCTTGCAACAAGCAAGGGCGAAGAATCTTCTAAGAAAATTTTGGAATATTTTGGAATTTTGCAATATTTTTCTTATATTTCTGGTTCTTCTGATGATAAAAATACAAAGAAAAAGGTAATTGAACATCTACTTTTTGAAAATAATTTAAAAGCTAATGAATCTATTATGATAGGCGATAGGTCTTATGACATAGATGCGAGCAATGAATTAGCCATAAAATCAATTGCTGTAGCTTATGGTTATGGAAAAAAAGAAGAATTTGAAAATGCAGATTTCATTGTAAATAAACCAAGTGATATAAAAAAAATAATAATGGAAAGATAGACTAAACCCTTAAATCAAAAAGATTTAGGGGCTATTTTTATAAAGGAGAAAACAATGCTTGATAGAAAATATTTTAGAAAAAATACACTAGATCTTGCCAATGATTTGCTTGGAAATATTTTAGTTAGAAAAATTGATGGACAAATTATAAGAGCTAAAATCGTGGAAACAGAAGCATATCTTGGAGTAAATGATAGGGCGTGCCACACTTTTTTAGGCAAAAAAACTGACAGAAATAAAATTATGTATATGGATGCAGGCACTTTGTACGTTTATCAAACTTATGGAATTCATTTTCTTTTAAATATTTCGAGTGTTAAAGAAGGAGTACCAGAGGCAGTTTTATTGAGAGCAATTGAGCCTTTGGAGAATTTTGATTTGATTTCAAAAAATAGATTCGGAAAAAATTATAAAGACCTATCGATTTATCAAAGAAAAAATTTAAGCAATGGCCCAGCAAAACTTACAAAAGCCTTAAAAATTGATAAAAATTTTAATGGTAAAGATATTTTTTCCAAAGATTTTTATATGGAAGAAGGAAAAAAAGATTTTGAAATAGTAAAAGCAAAAAGAATTGGAATTGATTATGCAAAGGAAGCTAGAGATTTTTTGTATAGATTTTATATAAAAGATAATCCTTATGTGTCAAAATTAGAAAGTTAAATATAAAAAAGGGATTGTTGTAGAATATGATTATTCATAATTTTACAACAATCCCTTTTAAAATTACATATCAAAATAAGTCCAAGACAAACAATTTTCTATAATTTCAAAATTTATTATTTTATTTTCAAAAATTTCTCCGTCTATATTTGCTAAAATTTTTTCATTTGATTTTATTTGTCCTTTTTTTACCTTTATTTCATCCAAATATTTTGAATTTTCTAAAAGTCCATGTTTGTATCTTATTATCAAAGATGGCAACAAGAGACTTGGAAGTTTTTTCGCATAAACTAAATTTAAAATTCCATCATCAATTTTTGCACTTGGGGCAGGATTAAATCCTGAGCCGTAATAGCCACCGTTGCAAATAGCGCTAAGCAAAAATTCATCTTCAAGCTTTATTTCCTTGTAATTTTTGTCATATAAAGTTAATGATAGATTTTGATATGACAAATATTTTAATGCCTTAATGACTCCAAAAAAATATGCTTTTTTCCCTAAAGATGGATTTTTATCTAAATATTCATAGGCTTTTTCTAAAACAACCGTATCAAAACCTAGGGATAAGACGTTTATTCCGACTTTGTCATTTACTTTAATTAAATCAATCTTTTTTTCTTTTAAATTTAATAGACTTTCTACTTTGAAATTTTTGTATGAAAAATTTTTGGAAAAGTCGTTGCCAGTTCCCATAGGAATTAAACCAAGACTTGTATTTTCCAAATCATTTTCATAAATCACATTGCAAATTTCATTTAATGAGCCGTCGCCTCCTCCAACTATTATTGTTTTTTTGTAATTTTTATATTTTTCAATAAAGGCTTTGGCTGCATCAGTTGCGTGGTCTTCATAAGAAGTCCTAATTATTTGAATATTTTCTTCAAAATCTTTTTTATTATAAATTTTTTCTATATCTTTTTCATTAATATCGAACTCGGTTTTTCCTGCCATGGACGATAATATAAATAGCATTTTTCTCATAATTTATCCTTCATTTAATAATTATATCACTATTAAAGGATTTATCGAGAAAATGTTATAATTGATTTGTAAATAGAAAGGATATTTTATGAATTTTGTTGATTATTTGAAAATGGAATATGTGAAAGATGATGATGGAGAAATAATTACAAGAGTTCCTATTGAAGAGTATTGTTTGAATATAAATAAAATTGTTCATGGTGGTTTGACTATGACTTTGATTGATACGGCTTGTGGCAAAAAAGCGTCGGAATATTTTGATGGAGAATTTGTAACAAGTGATGGCTATGTAAATTTTCTAAGACCCGCAAGCAAGACTTCTTATCTTTTTGCAAAATGTAAGGCGAAAAAAATTGGTAGGAAATTAGCTAATATTGATTGCGATGTTTTTGATGATGAGAAAAATTTAATTGCTATTGGTAGATTTTCTTTTATGAAATTATGATTTGTTTTTATATTTAAATTATTTTTGAAATTTGTTTTACAAATAATAAATTTATGATATAATGAAACAAGTTCAATAGTACGCCGACGCCTTGGCGTGCTAAAGTAAAAAGGAGTTAAATATGAACAAAGAAAAAAAATTCTCATCGAGGTTGGGTTTTATCCTGACAGCTGTAGGTAGTGCCGTTGGTATGGCAAACGTGTGGGGCTTTCCTTATAAGTTCCAAGAAGGTGGAATATTTTTCTTATTATTTTATTTAGTTTTTGTAGCTCTTTTTGCTTATGTAGGTTTATCAAGTGAATTTGCAATAGGTAGAAGAGCTGAAACTGGAACTTTGGGCTCTTATGAATATGCCTTAAATTCAAAAAATAATAAGAAAGAGCATTCTTTTATTAGTAAAAATATCGGCTTTTTGCCTTTGTTGGGTTCTTTATTTATAGCTATTGGATATGCTGTTATAGTTTCTTATGTTTTAAAAGCTTTAGTAGATTCTTTGACTGGAGAACTTTTAGTTGTAAATAGTAAAAAATGGTTTGAATCTTTTTCAAATAAAGATTACTCTGTTGTTATTTATCATTTTATAATAATTTTGGTAACACTTTTAACTTGTTTGAAGGGTGCAAATACTATAGAAAAATCTAATAAAATTATGATGCCTGCATTTTTTATTTTATTTTTAATTATTGCAATTTTTATTTTAACTTTACCAAATGCTCTTGAAGGTTATAAATATATGTTTAGGTTAGACTTTGACAAATTATCTTTAAAAACTATAGAAAATGCAATGGGACAAGCTTTCTTTTCTCTTTCTGTAACAGGAAGTGGAATGATTGTGTGTGGCTCTTATCTAGATAAAAATGAAGACATTTTATCAGCAGCAAAATCTACTGCATTTTTTGATACCTTGGCAGCTTTGTTGTCATCTTGTGTAATTGTTCCATCTATTTTGGTTTTTGGTCTTTCACAAGCTGGTGGACCTGGACTTTTATTTGAAGTTTTGCCAACTATATTGCAAAATATAAAAGGTGGAAGAATTTTTGCTATAATTCTTTATACTGCGGTTGTATTTGCAGGGATTTCTTCTTTACAAAATATGTTTGAAGTTATAGCGGAATCTCTTATGCACAGGTATAACAAAATTAAAAGAATTACTGCTTTGACTATAATTGGTCTTGTAACATTTTTGATTGGCGTTAATATGGAAGCTATTAGCAAATGGGGTCCATGGATGGATCTTGTTTCTATTTATATAATTCCAATAGGAGCATCAATTGGAGCAATTTCTTGGTTTTATTTTTGGAAAAAAGATGAAATTTTGGAAGAAGTTAATAGTGGTGCAAAGAAAAAAGCAGGAGAAGGATGGCACAAGCTTGGAAAATATGTTTATGTTCCAATAGCAATTGTTTTATCAATTTTAGCTTTAGTATTTAAAGTTACTTTTTAAAATTTATGGAGAAGAAAATGGAAAATAATTCGAAATTTAGTAACAAATGGGGATTTATAATGGCATGCGTTGGAAGTGCAGTAGGACTTGCCAACGTATGGGCTTTTCCCTATAAAATTGGAATGAATGGGGGATTATCATTTTTGATTCCTTATTTATTCTTTGTATTTTTATTTGGTCGTGTTGGTCTTTCTGCAGAAAGTGCAGTAGGAAGAAGATATAAAGCAGGACCAATGGGAGTTTTTAGAGAAGTTTGGAAATCTAGAAATAAAGAAGGAGTAGGAAGAATAATAAGGTGGATTCCTTTAGTTGGTGTAGTTTTACTAGCTATTGGATATACAGTTGTTATTACTTATGTACTTAAAGCTCTTCTTGATTCAATTACTGGATCACTTTTAACTCAAGATCCGAATGTATGGTTTGAATCAATTTCTACAAATGATTTTGCACTTACAAAAGAACATTTTTTATTAGTTATTATTGTATTTTTGACCTTAGCTTATGGGACAAAAGGAATAGAAAAAACAAATTCATTTATGATGCCTCTATTTTTTATTTTATTTATAATTCTTGCAGTAAGAATTGCATTTTTAAATAAGGCAGTAGAAGGATACAAATTTATTTTTACTTTAGAACCAGAAAAATTATTGGATATAAAATTGTGGATAGGTGCAATGGGACAAGCATTTTTCTCCCTATCAATTGTTTCAACAGTAATGGTTGTTTATGGTTCTTATCTTCCAGATGGTGAAGATATAGTTCATTCATCAACAATCACATCAAGCCTTGATACAGTTGCAGCTATGCTTTCAACTTTCGTAATGCTACCAGCAACTTTCGCTTTTGGATTTTCCCAATCACAAGGACCAAAATTAATTTTTGTTGTTTTGCCAAAAGTTTTACAAGAAATAGCTGGAGGAAGAATTTTTGCAATTATTTTGTATATAGCAATAGTTTTTGCAGGAGTATTGTCAGTTCAATCAATGATAGAAACAGTTGCTGAAGCAATAACATCTAAATTTGAAAATTTAAAAAGAATTAATGTCCTACTTGTTCTAATGATTCTTGTATTTGTTTGTGGATTATTTTTACATCCTATAGCAAAATGGGGAGCATGGATGAATTTTGTAACAATTTATATTCTTCCAATATCTGCAATTATAGGGGCCATTTCATGGTTTTGGGTAATGAAAAAAGAAGATTTGATGGATGAAATAAATAAAAGTGCAGAAAGTAAGCACGGTGATGGTTGGTATAATTTAGGAAGATATTTATATGTTCCACTTGCTGTAATTCTTTGTATAATTGCAATAAGATACCAAATTTCATTCTAATATGACTTTATTTATAGAATAATATATAATTGTATATGATTATATAAATAAAGGAGTAGAAATGAAAAAAATTAAGAGAATATTATCGGTAATTTTTATATTTTTTCTAGCTATTAGTTTTACATCATGTAAGAAAAATGAAGATAAAACTGATTCTAATTCAAATATTGCAGAAAATATTATAATAAAAGAAAGAAAAAAATCAAACGACGATAGTTCTGATTCAAATAACAAAAAGATAGATATAAGTAAAATTGAGAAAAAAGATTCAAACACAAATGATTCAGATTCAAAAGTTGAAAAAATAAATATAAAAGCTTTTGGAGATATTATGGCTCACATGGGTCAAGTAAATTACGCAAAAAATTATGGAAAAGGAAATTATGATTTTTCTAGACAATTTGAATATATAAAAGAATTCATATCAGATTCTGATTTAGCAATTGGAAATTTTGAAACAAGTATAAATCCTGACAGACAACCTTCAGGTTTTCCACAATTTACAAGCCCAGCTGAATATTTGAAAGATATAAAAGATGCGGGTTTTGATTTACTTTCAACAGCGAACAATCACACCCTAGATTCAGAAGAAAAAGGAATCTATGATACAATGGAAGCCATGGATAAGGAAGGAATCGCTCACTGCGGAACAAGAAAAGCAGGGGAAAGTAGGATAAAATATATTCAAGTAAAAAATATGAAAATAGGATTTTTATCTTATACCTATGGAGTTAATGGTTTAGAAAGTTTAGTAGTAAATCATAAGCCAAATGAAATTATAAATTATTTGGATGAAAAAATAATAGAAGAAGACATAAAAGAAGCTAGAAAAAATTCGGATTTTATTATAGTTTATCCACACTGGGGAATAGAATACCAATCATATCCAGCCCAAGAACATATTTCTTTGGCAAGAAATATGATAAAGTGGGGAGCAGATGTAGTTATTGGAAATCATCCTCACGTTGTTCAACCAGCAGAAAGATATAAAGCTGAAAATGGAAAAGAAGGATATATAGCTTACGCTTGTGGAAATTTTGTATCAAACCAATCCTTGGAGGCTTTAGGAGATATTAGAACAGAACAATCAGTTGCCTTTGATATAAATGTAGAAAAAAATACAAAAACTGGAAAAGTAAAATTAGGAGAAGTTAATTTTTATCCGATTTGGGTTGGACATATAAATGATGAATATGGAAAACTTTCAAGAGTTTACAGAACAAAAGATTTCCTTGAAGGAGGAAAATATTTTGATAAAGTTGACGAAAATCAAAGAGCAAGAATTTTAAAAGCCGATCAAATGGTTAAAGAAACCATAAATACAAAAGTACAATAGAGACTGCTTAGCGCAGTCTCAGAGCGTCGACAAACCCAC
>NZ_KV808704.1:0-35290 GCF_001812365.1 Anaerococcus sp. HMSC065G05 | reverse complement strand
CTCCTTTTTGGTCAGTACTATATATCACTCGTATTATTAAGTAAGTCAAGTAATTAATCTTTATGAGCGGGTTATACCCATGCTGTATACTGTTCTTAGATACTGTGGATTGGTTATACATATCACTACCACACAGATGGTTTTTTAGAGTTTCCAACCACAGTCTCTTTGTAAAATTGTTAATCAGTTAGATACCGCTTGACGGTTTATGTAGAACGAGTTTACAAACGCAAGGAGTCCTGTGGATAGGAACAGTATCAAATAATACAAGGAGGACTATTATGATTTTAGTTGGCATTGATGTAGCAAAAGATAAACATGACTGTTATATCATTAATACTGATGGAGAAATTCTAAATGATGTTTTTACTATCCCAAATAATCGTGACGGATATGACTATCTCTATGAGCAAATTTCTTCATTTACGACAGATATTACAAAAGTAAAAGTAGGACTGGAAGCCACCGGACACTACAGTTACAACATTCTAAAATATCTGCTTGATAAACATCTCACCGCTTATGTAATCAATCCTTTACACACTAATCTTTATCGTAAAAGTCAAAGTCTTAGAAAGACTAAAACAGACAGAATTGATTCAAGAACTATTGCACTTATGCTTTTGACCGATTCAAGCTTAAAGCCCTACTCCATATCATCATACCATAGGGAAAATCTAAAATCGCTTACAAGGTATCGATTTACTAAAGTTCAAGAGCGTTCTAAACTTAAATCTTCAATTTCCAGGCTTGTTACTATTCTCTTTCCGGAGCTTACTCAAATAGTCTCATGCATTCATATTGCATCGATATATGCAATTCTAGAAGAATTTCCAGGTGCATCCTATCTAGCCACTGCTCATCTTACTCGATTGACTAATGTTTTAATGAACTCATCAAGAGGGCGCTTTGGAAAAGAGTACGCTATAAAGATTCGCAATCTCGCTAAAGAATCTATTGGATCAGCCTTACAGGCTAAGTCTTTAGAATTAAAACATACTATAAATCTTTTAAAGATTCTTGATGATGAAATTCATGAAGTTGAAGCCTCTATTTCAAAAATTATGCAAGAAATTGATTCAACTATTACAACTGTTCCTGGTATTGGTACTCAAATGGCTGCTATGATTCTTGCAGAAGTAGGAGATTTTAGTAATTTCGATAATCCAGATAAGATTTTGGCATATGCTGGAATGTCTCCATCAACCTATCAATCCGGAAAACTTACTAACAGCTATTCCCATATGGAAAAACGTGGTTCACGATACCTTAGGTACGCCTTGTTTAATGTTACAAAATATGTGTGCCATTACTCACAAGATTTTTCCAAATACTTATCAAAGAAAAAATCTGAAGGGAAACATTACAATGTGGCCATTTCCCATGCTACAAAACGCCTTGTAAGATTACTCTATTCCATGGAAACTAATGGCACCATATACAGAATTGCATAAATCATACTCATTTCATATCATTTTTTTGACATCCTATGGATGTCTATTTGTTGTGCAAAAAAACACATCATACCATTTTTCAAATTTTATCATAAATTTTTCTTCTAATACTTGACTTTTAATAGTTAGACTCTAAAGACACTATTTATCAAGTTATTAATCCAGTATTTCCTTATAAAACGGCTCAAAATGGAGCTTATTAAGCTCACTAATCTGCACCGCTTCATCTTCTGAAATTAATCCATTATCTACTAGTCTCTTTGTCAGCATTTGTGCCACTTCATATTCAAAGTCCTTTTGCATTTTTTCTTCTGTAAATTCCCTTGATGGTGTATCAGATCTAATTTGATTATTGCTAGTTATCTTCATGGCACTCACCTCCAAACCTGTCATAGATATAGCAGCTATGGCTACAATACTTACGATTCTTATTTCCATAAGAGATAAAAATCTTACCGCAGCTAACGCAGGTACATTCATAGTTGGCTTTCTTACTTACTAACTCTCTATTTTTATTCCACCAGTTATTTCTGCATTTATCTGAACAAAATCTTTTCTTTTTTCTCCCCAGTTTTTGTATGACAGGTTTGCCACAATACTCACAGAGAGATGTATCCTCATCACAAGTTTTAGTTCCACCAAGGCCATGACGCTTACAGTAACTTTTGATGGTATTTACAGAAATATTTATCTCTTTTGCTATCGCCGTATATCCAAGTCCCTTTTCTCTTAAAATCTTTATCTTTTCTTTTTCTTCTAATTTCATCGGTCTACTCCCTTCTCACTGGCTAAGGGAGTTTCAAAACGATTTGTCCGACTTAATGTAAAATCTTCTCCCTACAAATCACAGGCAAAAGAAAAGAGAGGATAGTAAACCCAAAATAAAAAAAGCCTGAGGATTATTCCAGTTAAGGAATAACCTCCAGGATCATTTCACTACTTATAAAATTTCATTTACTCGTCTTTGTACTGCATGATAGTCATATCCAGCTCTTTCAAGTCTGTTTTTTCTATCTTGACCATTACCCCAATCACCTCGGATAACTTCACGAGCTAGGGTGTCAATGGATTTTCCAGCAGGTTTACTTGCACTTCCATATAGGATTTCATTTACTCTATTTTGAACAGCATTGTAATCATAGCCTGCAGATGTAAGACGGTTTACTCTGTCCTGTCCATTACCCCAGTTTCCTGCAAGCACCTCTCTAGCTAAATTATCTACAGATTTAGATGAAGCACTTGCTACCGGATATACAGATCTACCATTTGCATCATAGACAGAATATCCTGGATTTGCATTGGCACACTTCTTAGCATTTTCAAAGTTTCTAAATGCACCCTTTTGACTCTTTGCATCAGACCATGACTTTCTCACCCTATATAAAGATGAGCCTTGTGCCACAGATGGACTTGTACTTCCTCCATGAAGTCTTTTATTTACCTCGCTTGCAATATATGAAAATTTACTGCCAAGATAAGGTCCTGGACAGTTGGTATTGGCATACCACTCATGTTTTTGTAATACGCCATCTTTTCCACCTGTATAGGTACAATTCTTGATGCCATTTCTTCTGCAAATATCCGTAACTAAATCAATCAAGGTAGCAAGAACTCTATCGCTTACTGGCCAATTGCCTCCGTTACTTGAATTGGCTACTTCAATAGTGATGGCTCTGTTATCACACCAAGAAGATGATGTACACCAAGAGCGGTTACTCTCGTCTACACATAAAACGATTTTGTTATCATTTCCGATTCCATAATTACACGATGCCTGTCTTGAAGTTGGCTTAAAAATTTGACCGATAGTTGCTGCACTCACAGCGCCAGCTGTATGATGAATAGCAATTTTTGTAATGGGCTGATTTCTTCGTCCACTATGGTTTGGGCTGTAATTTACTATACTAACTAATGAACTGTTACTCATGATTGTCCTCCTTGTCGTTTAGCTGCTTTAATACTGCCTTTAGCTTTTCAGGAACAGGTAGTCCTAGATGAACAGAGTTTTCAATAAGTGATAGACCCTCATTTGAAAGGTAAAAGAAAACCACTGCGGTTCTTAGTACACTTCCAGACTTAATCACCTGCACATCAATGATGTTGGCAATACCAACAAGCATAAAAATAAGCACCTTTCTAAAGATGCCTTTAAATCCTACTGCACTGGATAACTTCCTATCTACCACAGCACACATCACCCCTGTGATGTAATCAATGACTACAAATAAAACGAGTGCAATGATAAGTCCATCACACCCGCCTAAAAAATATCCAAGCCATCCGCCAACTGCCGTAAAGGCAAGCTGGCACATATTCCATAATTCTTTCATACTACATTCCTCCTAATATCATACTTAAATCAACTGCCCTAATTGCCGTGACAATAACGGGTATTTCCATTTCAGGCTTATCGCCATAAAAACGAATTCGCATTTTTTCATCAATTTCCAACCTAAAAACAAGCCCCAACTCACGGATGACATCACTCCCTTTTTCATCATCAATCTTAATAAAAGATGCAATACGGATATGATCTTCTATTTCTTGTAGTTGAAGGTGCTCCTTTATTTTGTCATAGTAGTAGATCCCATCTTCTAATTTCCACTCGTTCGGCTTTATAGAGAAAATTAGAACAACCGGTGTTATCTTCAGTTCAAACTCCTCAAATATAGAGCGGTTTGCTCTTGCAAAATACTCTCTGTTAATTACTTCTTTTCCTTTAGAATTTGGTTCATAGTCTGGTGTTTCTACTGTCGGATTTCCTTTAAAGGCAGGGCTATCAATCGGTGCAAATTTTCCTTTAAGTTTGGCAAAGAACCTGTCTAAACCTTCTTTAGTTAAAAACTTCTTAGCCATATATATCACCTATACAAAAAGAGCATCAATCTCTTCATTTGTTATACTTGTAATATCTGTAGTCTTTAGGTAACCACTAAGATCGACTGATGTAGTACCAATCTTTTCAAATTTACCATTGACAAAGATGTATTCATCATAAGCATCGTTATCTCCCTTATTATTAGAAACAAGATAGATAATTGCCTGTTCTCCACTGGTTGGAAGTTCCTCTACCACAGAAAATTCGATAGATTTTACATTACCAATAAGCCCTTTCACTTCTTCAGTAAGCTCTGCTTTCTTTACAAAGTCCATAGCATCTTCAAGTTCTGCTACCTTCTTCGGAATAGCCGTTACTTTAGCATATGCATCTATACCTTCCATACCTTCAACGCTATGAGGGATTTCTGATTTCTTAGCATAATCACCTGCATCTGTAAGGCTCTCTACCTTGGTTGGAATAGCAGATTTCAGCGCATAGTTTTCAGCATCCAAAAGCTCTGTCACATTCTTTGGAATTGAATTTTTCACCTTATCAATTTCACCCTTTTTGACAAAGGTGTCCTTTAGTTTTTTCCAAACATATAAAAGTCCATTGTTATCTAAATATTTTGCCTGCATTTTTCTTCCTCCTGTTATTTAAGTAATTCTTCCAGTTCAATATTTGATATTGTGTTTAACCCTAGTTCTTCTAGGGTTCTATTGCCAATCAGCTTCACTTCATTTATCTTTGGCTGATTGATTAAGTTGTTATAATCAGAAGCTGGTGCGTCTGATACTCTAATAATTGTTTCAAATGATGCATCCATCGGTGCATCTCTTTTAAAGCTTGTCGTAATTTCTGCCACTAAATTTCACCATCCTTTAAAATTTCATATGTGCTGGTTCGTATTAAAGCGGATGCTATTGCACTTCCATCAGAAAACTTTGCTCTTATTTGGATTGTCACAATTCCCTCTGTAAAAATTAGCGTGTCTTTCTGAGATAGATAAACAGATACAATATTCTTTTGTATTTTCACTTCATCAATACTCTTCTCTAATACGACCTTGCCATTTTGCTTATAGGTAATAAAAAGGACAGATGCATTAGTTAAATCCACATCTGTCCTAAATATATTTATTGGCGTTGTTCCTCGGTACATAGGCATTCCTCCTACGTTTCATCTTTTGCCTTTAGTTTTAAGATTTCATCATTAAGTTCTTTTTCTCTATCTTCATAATATTTATCAATGCTTTCTCTAAAAGCCTCCACTTCAAGAGAATTTTCTGTGATTACTGCAGATCTTACATCAGCAAGTATGCCAGATAATATCCCCTCAACCATATAAGTTGGAATGGGTATTTTTTGTTGCAAAGCTGATATAGTAGAACTTAACTCCCCTCGAAACTTCTGGTAGGCAAGGGCATAATTAATGGTTGGCTTCTCCATGAGATTCCTCCTTGTCTTTAAGTAGTAAGTCCAATTTGTGATTGATTTCTTCAAGAAGTAATGTATTTTTATCGTCCTTTACTTCTTTCTTGGTCATAATATCCTTTTTTAAAGTTCCTTCATTGATGACTACTTCATTTGTGTTAATAATTAGTTCTGCCATTTTACATCCTCCTAACCATAATAATTTAAATCCATTAATACACCATCTTTAAAAACCATACGTCCATTTGAACCCCATCTAGATACAGTACCATCTGAATTCATATCAAGTATCTGTACAAAGTTAATTGTGGCATTCACTCCAAATCCTGTTTCCCACTGTGGATCTACAATCTTAAATCCATGTGCATAAAGGTTACAGCCAAGATGAACTCCATACTGGCTATAAATACTGTTAGATCTGGAAAAGCAAAGCATTGTAGTGTAACTTCCAGCATTAGCAGATTCTTCTTGAGAAAATGCCATATATTTTCCTTCGCTATCAAGGTCAAAAACTAAGCCTTTATGGGAGCTGTTACCACTCCAGACATTTGTACCAATCTTTCCGATGTACTTTCCATCACGATAAAAGTGATTGCCGTTTTCATCAAAGACTGCTCTTTTATTACTGCTATCAATTGAACCGTTATATAGTCCAATCTCTCCTGCAGTAATCTGTACATATCTACTAGCACCATTAAAACCAAGTAAAAAACTGTTATAGTTTTGTCTCATAAAAGTACCAAACTCACCTTTTTTTACCATTGATGAGATAGAGCCTTCCACAACAGATATTTTTGATATTGCTGTTTCTGCCTTTTCTTTAGCTGCACTTATATCCTTGTCCACAACTCTTATCCAGTCAAAAGATAGAGAAGAACTAATGCTCTCAGTTGATGAGTAATTCCATAGTTTTCTAGTTCCATCTTTGTATGGCGAGTGTTCTGACTCTGGATAAGACGAACCTAAAAGTAAGACCGCATCACCTGCATCTGTTGGCAAAGTAGATTCACTTCCTATAATTTCTTGATTAGAATCAGCTTTCTTTATAGAATCAATCTTAAAACCATAATAATCATGACCGGAGCCGTCACACCTCCAGTAAAGCCAAAACTTATCTGATGGAATAAATACCGTTTGACCCGCTATACTTATTCCACCACATCTTGGAAGTGCATATGTCTTTCCATCAAGTTCATAGAATATTTCAACCCAGTCATATCGTTCACTTTCTGTCCTAGAACTTGCATTGAATTTAAGCTCTAATCCTTGCTTTTTCACAATATATCTATACGCATATCCCGTTGTTGTATCATAGAAAAAATCACCAACATGGGTAAGCCTTAATCTATCACTATTCCAGCTATTGGTTGGTGCTCTTGAATAATTAGGAACATAGGTGCCGTAATAATTGCCATTTTTCTGCTCAAGCTTTTGATTAACAGTTTCTACACTTGCCTCAATCTTTTTATCCGTAGCAGAAAACTTTGTATTCACTTCATTGATTGTATAGTAGCTTTTTAACTTCTTATCTGTATCAGATATGGCCTCTTTCTTTGAATCAAGAATCTGCCTTTCCACTTGCGAGGTATAGGAAACTGATAGCTTTTCAGCATCAATGGAGTGACTCATTATTCTTTCACCATAAATCATCCCATCAAGTGTCATGCCTACAGCATATGGACCCTTATATCCATTATGACTTGCACCAATACCGTTCATATTTATCTGAAGAACTTTTGTGGCTGTGTCTTTGTCCATCGTGTCCATATATAAGTCTCTAAGCCATCTACCAGAAGAATCATATTCCGTCAGCTTATATCCGCCAGTACCTGTATTCATTTGAGCTTTTAAATTATCAATGGCACTTTGGACTCTTTCATTATCTATTTTTCTTGTAACAAGGCCTTCTTCTTTTATTTGTCTTACTGCATCTTGAGAACTTTGGATATAGCCTTTACTCTGATTACTTCCAAGCACCACCTTGATTTCACCAGGCTTTTGCAGTGGAATGGTCTGTTTCATAACGGGAAAAATTCTATCCATTCCAAATGGATAGGCTCTGCACCTTACCCTATCTCCACATTCGATAGTTTCTGTAGCGATTCCAAACTCTGATAAATCAACAGCTGAAAGGTTTAGCTCTACCATTTCAAACTGATTATCCTTAAGCCACTCTGCCCCTTTTCTTAAAAGATTTGCAGGAACAGTCACATCATCCCAGCGTATTACCTTACAAACCCACCCAAATTCAGTAAGTGCCTCTTTAGAAACAAGATAGTTCTTACCATCATTTACTGATGTAATATCTGTATATTGTTTTAGAACAGCATTAGCATCACCTTCTATTTCCTTACCAAGTGGAATGATGGCTGTTGCCACATCTTCTGCAGATAAGTCCTCCGTATAATCAAGAAGATTAAGTCCAAACTCTATGCTCTGATCTGTATCTTTTCCCATTTCTTCAAGTCTTAAATAATCAAGGATTAAGTGAGTTCCTTCTCTTCTTAGTTTCAAATAGCCACCAAGCTTTTCTACCATCTTTGTCATAATAGCTTCGAGAGTTGTTTCATAATTGGTGTAGCGATATAAAGAGTCATTTGGATCGGTAATGGTCACTCTTCCAAGCTTTATTCTTTTTCTTTCATCCACTTTTTCGTTATGAATCTCTAAAAACTTTGATAGTAGCTGGTATGGAGTTTGATTATGATATTCCATTTGTGACTGGATGCTATCAGCCAGATATGATAAAAGACCTACGCACTGGACTTTCTTATTTCCTCGTAGGTCTTTTGTCTGTTCTCTTACTTCACCGATAAAGATTTCTCTTTCATCTCGGTATACGCTGACAATGGATTTTCTGTTATAGATTTTTTCATAGTATGGATTTTTAGGCGGGCATATAAAGATAAGAGTTCCAGCAGTATTTAGTTCCAAATTCAGTGTAGAACTAATTAAAACTGCCTTCTCATCGCCAGGATAATAGATGGTATTTCCATCCATCACAATTTTGTACACTTATAGCCACCCCCTCTTGTATGAAATATCTAATGTACTATTACCTGTAAAGGTAAGCACTAAGTTCTTTCTTCCTCTAACTTCGGGAAACCTGCTCATACCCTTAGATAATGTAAACTTCTTTCCTTCAAAGTTTAAGGTTAGAACATTTTCTGTTCTGTTATGAAATTCAGGAACTATGGTCATATCTGAATCAAAGGTAAGCGTTATGGTCTTACTACTTGTAATAGAAATGCCATCAATCCTATGTGTAAACTCACCATTTTTCAAATCCCCTAACCTATACTTATATGGATCAAGCTTATAATCCAAAGTAATCAGAGAATAATTTTTATCTGATTTAAACTCACTCACCCATATTCTTCCTAAATATACATAGTCTTTTTCTGTATCAAGTACTAGCTTTGTCTTTTTACCATGAACTGTACTTAGTAGTTTCCTATAAACCTCCTGCCACTTTTCTATGTCTGAAACAATAAATTCAAATGATCCTGTTCTCATTTCATAAATCACTTCGCCTGTAAGGCTTTCCGTTATATCAATTTCACCTTGTCTTCCCGGTATATCAAGATACTCTAGCTTTGGTGATGGTAAGTTAACAACCGGCTTACTTGTTGGAACAAGTCCAAAGTCTTTATAACTATGAAACTCTCCTATTTTCATTCCGTACATTCTTACCACCCTCTTGCCTTTCTATTTTGTAATTTCCCTAGTGCCATATCCATCTGCGGTGCAATTCCTCCAACAAGCTCTCCAGAGTCAAGTACAATACTTGTTTCAGAGAACTTAGGAAAATATGTATCCATGATGGCAAGCACTCTATTCATAACGCTTAGTAAATCTCCGTTTGCTCCAGCTGTCATATTCTGAAGAGTATCAAGTCCCATAATTACTTCCGGTCCTGCCTCTCCGCCTCCAAGAAGATGTCCGCCTTTACTTCCAAAGATAGTTGCTCCATTTAAGAGCATTGGCTTATTCATAGCCTTCTTATACCAATCAATAGATAGATGTGGTACAGATGGTGGTGCTAAAGAGAAATGTCCACTAATGCTAAAATGAGGCAGTTTAATATGTGGTAGTTTTAAGCTGATACCAGCAAAGAAACCTTTAATCGCATCTACCACATTTTTAACCTTATTTTTTGCAGCCTCGATTGGTGTAACAATGGCACTCTTTATACCATTCCAAATGGAAACGGCTGTATTTTTGATTCCATTAAATATAGAACTTACTGTACTTGATACCGCATTAAATACCGATGATACCTTTGACTTTATCCCATCTACCACAGATCCAATTACATTTTTGATTACGTTCCATACATTTGTTACAACTGATTTTATTGCATTAAAGATTGTAGTAATCACAGTTTTGATAGCATTAAGGACTGTTGAAATCGTAGTACTAATTGCATTCCATACAGTTGTAATGACTGTTTTTATGGCATTCATGACAGTAGAAATAAAGGAACTAATCGTATTTAAGACCGTCATTACTACCGTCTTTATTGCCTCCCACACAGCTATAATAGTTTCTTTACAGTTTTCCCAAATAAATCTAAAGGGAAGTGTGATCAGTTCAAAGTAGCCTTTAATAAGCTCTACGATAAACATCAATGCTACAGTAAGAACATTTTTTATGGTTTCCCAAACTGTAGTGAAGATACTAACTAAACCTTCCCATATTCCTTTAAAAAAGTTTGATATAGTCTGCCAAATACTCATAATTGCAGTGGATACTGTTTCCCATAAGCCTTTGAACCACTCTGTAATAGCACCCCAATTTTTTATAATGGCAATGATGGCCACTACTGCTGCTATGATAGCTGCAATAATTCCTATAATTGGAAGAAGTGAAACATTAAGTGCTCCAAAGCCAACTGCTGCCCCACCAGCGGCAGTACCTGCGGCTGCTGTTCCTGCTGCACTTGCTCCTCCTGCAACGCCCACTGCTGTAGTTGCGGTGGCTGTTCCTCCAAGTAGTCCTATAAGTCCGCCAAATGCAGATGTAATGGTTCCAACTGCTGTGATGACTTTTCCTATGACTACTAAAACAGGTCCTACAGTTGCAGCAATAAGAGCAATTTTTACAATGGCATCTTGCATACCAGGAGATAGACTATTCCACCTTTCATTTAAGGATTTCATCATCTCAGAAAATTTGGTAAGCATCGGTGCAAGAACGCTCATAAGAGAGTTGCCGACATCAGCACCTACTATCTTTAAGCTATTAAGAGAGGTCTGAAACTTATCGATTGGATCTAAGGTTTCATTAAAGGTTGAATCTACATTCCCGATATTGTCCTTTAGTGATGTCCCAAGTTCCTCAAAAGATAGTGAACCATTCTTACAAGCTTGATAAATTGCCCCGCCTGCTCTTTTACCAAAGAGTTCATAAGCAGCTTGTAGTCCTTCCGTTTCACTACTAGCATTCACCATGCTGTCTTGGATTTCTTTTAGTGCCTCTTTCATAGGCTTTCCATTTGCTGTAGCATTAGCAAGTGCCTTTGTAAGTCCTGTCATTACCTGTGATGTATCTGCACCAGACATTTCAACATTACCAAGGAAATTTGCTGCATCACTTGCAGAAAAGCCAAGTTGCTGAAGTGCTGCAGAGTTTGTCACCATGCTCCTCGCAAGAGTATCCATACTGATGCCGGTTCTTTGTCCCACAGCATTCATGGTATCAAGTAAAGCTCCTGCATCTTCTGCTTTAAGACCAAAAGCAGATATGATCTTCTGCGTATTATCAATAGCAGTGGAAACATCTGTATTATTAAGCTGAGCAAACTTAATGAACTTACCAGATAAATCCTCAAGTTTCTTACCAGTAAGGCCAAATCTAGTATTTACTTCACCAATAGCAGCACCTGCTGTTTCAAAATCTGTAGGAATTGAAGTCGCAAGGTTCTTCATACTGGTTTGCATTTCTTCTAATGCCTTACCAGATGCACCTGTTTTTTGGACAATTATATCCATACCAGCATCAACATCATTAAATGCCTTTAAAGAAGCAGCACCCATCGCTACGATAGGTGCTGTTATATGCGTAGATAGACCTTTACCAACTTCAGTAGTTTTATCTCCAACTTCCTTAATCTTATCCCCTGCCTCTTTTATAGAAACAGATAATGCAGATGGTACTTTCTTTGCTTCTTCCTGAAGGGACTTTAGATTATTTTCTGTTTCGATGATTTCTCTTTGAAGGGCATCATACTTATCTTGTCCAAGTTCCCCATTTTCAAGCTGTACTTTTGCCTGCTTATCTGCCTCTTTTAAGGCATTTAGCTTTTCGCTTGTTTCAGAGATTTCTTTTTGCAGTAACTGCTGTTTTTGAGCAAGCAGCTTTGCATTGGAAGGATCAAGTTTTAATAGTCTATTTACATCACGAAGCTGTGACTGAGTGCTTTTTATAGTAGAGTTTACACCTTTTAAGGCTTTATCAAGACCAGTAGTATCTCCACCAATCTCAACAGTAATACCTTTTATTCTATTAGCCACTGTAACCCCTCCTTTCTTAAAAATTGGCATAAAAAAGACACCTACCTTTTGTAGATGCCTTATCTTAAATATTTTATGATCTTAGATTATAAAATTTTTTAAACTCTTATTCACACTAATAGCAAAAGGAATTGTGATGATTGTTGTTATTAAATCTGAAATTGTTTGAGCATATATAACACCATTTAATCCCATAAATTTAGGCAACAATAAAATGATAGGGATAAACACAATCCCTTGTCGCAATGAATTTAGAAATACTCCCCCTAATGCCTTTCCTGTAGACAAATACAAGGTAGAGTAAGTAAACTGAAATCCAAATGTTATAAACATAATTACAGCTGCTCGTAATGCCGGTACTGCTATATTTAATACATTTTCATCAGTCCCAAATATAGATAATATACTTGGTGCAAATATATAAACTATCACAGTCCACGCTACACAAAATACATTTGTCCATTTAATACTTGCCTTTATAGCTTCTCTCACTCTTCCATAATTCTTAGCTCCATAATTAAATCCAGCTAATGGTTGCAATCCTTTCATATATCCAAATACAACATTTGTTCCTAATGTTACAATTCTAAGAACAATACCCATTGCAGCTATTGCTTCTTCTCCATAAAAGGACGCTGCATAAGATATTTTGCTGATAGATATTGTTTGTAGAATTTGAAGTATTAACATGGAGATACCTATCTTTAATATCTCCTTATAAATTGCAACTGTTGGTTTAAAGTTAGGTAACTTTATCTCAATTAAATTTTTATCTCCTACAAAGTAAATGAGATACATTAGACTGGTTATCACTCTGGCTATGAGTGTCGCAATAGCTGCACCTCTCACTCCTAAATTAAGTCCGAATATGAATATCGGATCTAAAATCATATTTGATATAGAGCCTACAATCATAGCCTTTAAGGAAATTTTAGCAGCTCCTTGTGCAACGGCTAAATTCCCAAGTGTTACATTTATCGTTCCCAAAATACCGCCTACTATGAATATTCCTGTATACGACTTAGAAATTTCAATAATAGAGGGGATGGCTCCCATAAATTTCAAAACACCATCTAAATAGCAAAACAATAAAATAGCTATAATTATCCCTAAAATTGCACTTGATATTAGAGCAACTGTTGCTACAATACTTGCTTCTTTTTTATTGTTTCCTCCAAGTAGCCTTGATATATAAGAGCCTGCTCCTGCACCAAATGTTAGTCCTATCCCTAAAAAGATAAGTTGAATTGGAAATGCAACTGAAACGGCAGCTACCGCCTCTTTACCAAGTCCAGACACAAAATAGGTATCCACAACATTGTATAAAGCAGCTACCAACAAACTGATAACCATAGGCATACCTAACTTAAAAAGTGCCTTATCAATATTTTCTTCTTTCAAAATTTTTATTCTACTTTCGTTCATTTAAAATTTCTCCACTTCTCAATATTTTATTTTCTGTATTTATGCAACAAAAAAGGCATAAATACAAAATAGTATCTGCCTTTTGCTTAATAATTTATAAAACAAAAGGCTACAGACAAAACATTGTCCATAGCCTTTTACATTCTATTTATATATCGAGAAATGCACACAAAAATAAAGCCAACTAAATGACCTAATTTTTTGTATTTCCCGATGAAATCTTAAATGTAATCTATTTGCTATACTCTGTACAATGTTTCATCGGTTTCATTTGTACAGAGTTAAGTTTGTTCTTAGGATGATTTTTTAAATATATGCTCATTACGATACCTTTCTCCTTTTTATAAATTATACTATATAAATCAAAATTTATCAAACTCAGCTTGTCCTGCCACTTTGCTATATTTCACTCCGTCATTTGCTTTTTCAGTCCAAATATCTAGTACCATTCCAATTGTAAGTAAATCAAGTTCTGAAATGCTTATCCCTATTTCCACGCATCTTAGTAGAAATAAAGCTGTTGTCATTTCCCTACTACTTTTTGGAAGTTTTTTTTAGACTGAACTTCTGTCTCAAGATTTGCTCCCCAAAGCTCAAGAATTTCAGGAAGAACCTCATAAATAGAAAACATTTCAAACTGGTCAAGCCAATCATCAATGTTTCCTGGAATACTTCTATCTGCATGGTAAGCCATGATGTAGGCTACATTTTCAAATATCTCAAGGTCATCAATTTCAAAAGACCCTTCATTTGCCTTGAATGTTTTCTCCAGCTTTGAGAGGTCTTTGAAAATATCTCTTTTAAATTTAATTCTATATAGTCTAGGGATTGTAGCAGATGAACGAAACTTTACATCAACCTCTCCTACTTTTACTGTTTTCTCAAGCATATTTTCCCTCCTTATTTTCCTGCTGGCTTTGGTGTTTCAGAATTAGCCTGTGGAATATAAACGCTCTTATACCAATTAGCATAAGTATCTGCTGATGTAGTATCTCCAGTTCTTGATTTTACAAGTCCATCTTCTCTTGGATCTGCTGTAAGAGATAATGTTTCTGTTCCAGGCTCTATAGTATCTTCCTTTGTTTCAGATTCAATGGACGGACGAGATGCGGAGCAGTTATATAGGACGTGTCTAATTGCATTTACATCACCGTCAAACTCAAATAAGAGTGCAAACTTTTCTGTTTCTGATACATTCGCCTTTTCTACAAGTACTCCGTTTTTATCCAGATCTTCCTTTAAGATTTCCGTTCTAAACCATTCAGGTATCAGTGCAATTTCAAGGTCACCGCTATATCCGTTATTGGCAGTAGACCTAAAATATACAATACCATCTGCATAAAAAGGACTGGATTCTCCTTCAGCTTCAAGGCTGATACTTACCGCCCCTGGAATTGCTTTAGGATTTTCATAAGAAAATGTCCCTTCGCTTGATTTTTTAAGTTTTGATGCATGAACATTTTTAAGGTTATATTTCACTTTATTTCCCATGATTTTCTTCCTCCATTTCGAAAATATATAAGACTTCGTAGAGTTTTTCTGACTCTATATAAACTTCTGTTTTATTATAAAAAATGCCATGCTCATCGAGCACAGCTTCTACTTTCTTTTCTATGTTCGGACTTTTGTAATCCGTATAGATTTCAATATGAACTTCATTTGCTTTAAAATACACTCTTCCATCTGCTGAAAAGTTATCGCTTGCTGGCAGTAGATAAATAAGAAAAGGCGGCTCTGGCGATTCCCCTTCAGCAAAGTGATGATAAGCATTTGGAAGTCCTATATGCTTTATAATTTCAAGTAACCTATCCATTGGAAATAGCCTCCTTTATCTCTTCTTCAAATACCTTTACAGACTTTTCTTCAGCTGCCGCAATATGTGGTCTAGCAGATACTCTTCCTCCACCACGCTTTGCATGACCAAATTCAAGAAGGTGGGTAAGCTGATATTTGTTTTTTGAATGAACTACAAGCTCTAAACTGCTAGATGTTTCTCTCACAGTTTTTACAGTCCAGCTTTTAGAATACTTACCTGTATCACTTGGAGCATTCGCACTTATTTCATCACGCACAGTCTTTCCTGCTTTTTGAACTGCTTTTTTCACATTTTCCGTTGTAACATCAGCATATTTTTCAAGTTCCTTCATCACTTCAGATGAAAGACTATCAATTTTTATCTTGCTCATCTCTCACACCTCTTACAATGAAGTTTTATACTTTTCTTCTTGAAGTTCATATGGTCTATGCCCTCAATTTCATAAATATCATTATGAAAAATAACTCTATAGCCAACGGAAGATAAGACCGATACTTCTTTGCTGTAGCGAATGGTAAAGTCAATCTTGCTTTCATCCCATATAGCACCACTGCTTGTTTGTTCCTTTGGACTTTCACTGCTGATAGTTGCATAGCAAGAGTAGTATTTACTCCACACATTTTTATGGTTTCCTATTTTATCCACTTCAATTTTGCTTTTTTCTATAGTAATGCGTTCATTTAATAGTGAAACTTTCATTAAAATCCCGCCTTTCTTACTCCAAATAACATGGATCTAAGGGTAATTGTTAGCTCATGATGGTCTGCCTCTTCCCTATGTTCATAAAGATAGGCGGCAGCATATAGCACTGCCACCTTGTATTCTTCAAAATTTTCAACAATGATTTCTTCTTCATCTTTTCTTGCAATTGCAAGGCACATCTTCTCGGAAGACTTAATAAGGGTGCTAATTAAGTCATCATCTTCACTTGTATCCACCCTCAGATAGTTTTTCATTTCATCAAGACTTACAATCATAACTAGCACCCCCCTTCCTTTATTTTGCTTTAATAGTTAAAAGATGAACCGCCTCAGGAAGAATCAGTTTTCCATCCACTCTTTCCTTTGCAATAAAGCCTGTCGTATCCGTTTCAGCATAAAGCTCCGTAAGTTCCTGCATAGACCTTGTTCCTCTGTCTGCAATGTTGTAATAAGAAAAATCACCGAATGCAATGGCAGGTTTTCCCGCTTCTACAAGAGGTGCATACGCTGATGTGAAAATAGGATAACCAAGCAGTCTATCCGGTTCTCCTTCTTTAATGGAAGGCTGCCACATATAGTTTCCGTTACCATCTTTCAGTTTTCTAATGATGGCAATGGTCTGGTCATTCATAATGAATTTAGCCTTTTGACGATATGGTCTTCCAAGTGCATACACGAGACTGATAATATCGTCAGATGAAATAGTTGCTCCTGCTGTTGTTACATCACTAATTGCACCACCATCTTTATGGAAAATTCCAAGTGGCTTTTTCTTTCCATCTCCATTAAGAAACGCATCTTCCTCGGCATTACCGATTGCCTTACCAAACTGCTCAATAATATAATTTTCAAGTGGGAACATACTGTCATATAGAAGTTCATTTGTAATCTTAACACCCACAGCAAGTTTAAAGGCATCAATGGTAATCTGACCGAATGTCGCATCGTCAAATGGAATCTTGCCCCCTTCTTCAACCCAAAGAGCAGCAGGTTTTGTTGCAGTCACCGTAATTCTATGAAGTCCGGATGTGGTAATCTTTGTTCCAAGAGTTCTCATGATGTTATTTTCCGTTAATACATCAATCAGTCTCTTATCATATTCCTCCGGAACAAGATATCCTCCATCAGTGTCCACTCCTTCCTGCAAAAGGTTTGTAACCTGCTTAAAGTTACTTCTGATTGCCTTAAGCATATCCCTTCTGTATTCATCTGATGCTCTTCCCTTTTTCTCCGGATTATCATCCACTTTCATTGGTTTTGTTACGATAGCATCAGACAGAGGCTTAGATAGTTCTTTATCCATCTCCTCAATCTTCTGTAGACGCTCAATTTCTAAGCTGTAGTTATGGACTTTCTTTTCCATTTCATCATAGCTTAAAGCATCTTCTTCAGAAATAAGTCCATCCTTATCTCTCTTGCTATCAAGGAATGCTTTCGCACCTTCCCAAGCCTTATTACGTTTTTCAATCATTTCTAAAATCTTACTCATAGTGTTCTACCTCCAATTTTTCATTAAAAAAAGACGGTCCATTAATTCGTCCGCCTTAACACCTGTATTAGTTTCTTTATTTTCTATCTTGCATTTAGTAGCTATTCTTTCCATCAAAGAATTAACCACCTGTGCTTTTGAATACATCATGCTCACCTGTGGTACTTCTATATCAGTGGTATCACTTCGCTTTAGAATCTCATCTGCAAAGCCAAGCTCCACTGCTTTATGTGCATCCATCCATGTTTCTGAGTCCATTAAATGAGATAGTTTTGCTCTGGACATTCCAGTCTTAATTTCATATGCATTGATGATGGATTCTTTCACTTCATCTAGCATGGAGATTGCTTTTTCCATCTCCCCCTTATTTCCAAACGCTATGGTCATAGGATTATGGATCATAAGCATTGATACCGGACTCATTAATACCTTTGTACCAGCCATTGCAATAACAGACGCAGCACTTGCTGCTATGCCATCAATCTTAACTGTGACATCTCCCTTATAGTCGATTAGCATATTGTAGATTTGGGCTGCTGCCACGCAGTCACCTCCTGGCGAGTTAATCCAAACGGTAATGTTTCCATTCCCCTGATTTAACTCCTCTTTGAAAAGCTGTGGTGTCACATCATCATCAAACCACGATTCTTCAGCTATCGTTCCATTAAGGAATAGAATGCGTTCTGTCACTTCCTCTTCGTTTTGGTTTCTCATTACTTGATTCTTCCAATTCCAAAACTTCTTCATTAGGTTCTTCCTCCTTTCCATCTTCTCCTGCAAATGCTCCTGCCCTTTTAAGCGGGAGCATATTTCCATTTATGAGATATAGGTCACCTCCATCTTCACTTGGAATACGGTCTAGGTTTTCTAATTCTCTAATATCATTGGCAGACATCCATCCGTTTTGTCTTGCTGTAGCATAGCCATTCATTCTAGATTGATAATCACCACGAAGGAGTCCGTCTACATTGAATTTGACATAGTACTTTTTCTTTTCTTCCTCAGTAAAAAGCCTACGAACAATGGACTGCTCCCATCTTGCTACCCAAGGATCAAGTGTATACTTCACAAACTCAAGTGACTGCTGTTCAATATTAGAAAAGCTCGACTTCTCAAGGTCACCTACCATGTGTGGTGGGACTCTAAAGATTCGAGCTATCTCATTGATTTGAAATTTTCTTGTTTCTAAAAACTGTGCTTCATTTGGAGATATTGAAATCGGTGTGTACTTCATTCCTTCTTCCAAAATCGCTATCTTATGACTGTTACTTCCAGAGAACCCTTTTGACCAGCTTTCCCTCATGCCTTCAGGATCCTTTACTGTTCCGGGATACTCTAAGATTCCACTCGGAGTTGCTCCATTAGCAAAGAACTTAGCCCCATATTCTTCTGTCGCAATCGCCATACCTATGGCATTTTTAGCCATCGCAATTGGTGAATAGCCAACAAGTCCATCAAAGCCAAGTCCAGGAATATGAAGAACATCTGACTGATTTAACTTCACTCTTCCTTGTTTTTCTGTTCCTGCATCAGAATCACTGACAAAATATTCATAGTAAATTTGACCTTTATCATCTCTATCTACCTTCATCCTGTCTGGCATAAGCGGATAAAGTCCTAAGACTTCACCCTTACCATTTCTGATAATCTGAGCATAGGCATTACCCCAAAGGAGTAAATGCGTCATCAAGCTTTCCCTAAAGACAAAGCTTGTCATCTCTGGATTTGGTTCATCATGTAGCACCTTGTATAAAGGATGTTCTATAGCCTTAGCTGTGCCAATCTCTGTTCTTTCATAAACATGAAGTGGCAGACTTGCAACTGCCTCAGATAGAATTCTTACGCAGCTATATACTGCAGTCATCTGCATGGCAGACCTTTCATTCACCCTTCTTCCAGATGATGATCCACCCATCAAAAAGCTATATGATGATCCATTTGTTCTATTTGTAGGCTTATCCCTACTCTTAAATAGGCCACTTAATACGCCCATACACATTCCTCCTAATTTTCTGTATGAAAAAAACACCTCCTAAGAGATGCTCTTAATAGTAAAGTTTTAACTATATACCGGCTCTACTGTTTCTTTCAAAAGACAAATATCTAGTCCAATCTTCATGGCCTCGTAAACATCTGTCATTGTGCCTCCAAGGTTAAGAACCTCATTTTGAATATCTTCTTTTGTCCATCCTTTTGAACCATCATTTTCTCTTGCAAACTTATCCATGACTTTTTTAACTACAAGTTCTAATACCTCTTTTTCTAACATTATATTTCCCTCCTTTAATCCGTTTTACTTGGTTTGTATAGGTTAAACGAAGTTGAATATGAGTACAACCCACTTGTAAGAAATAGGGATTTAAATGTAAGAATTAAGTATTTTAATGTTGTTTTTTAAATGAATAAAATACCCCTGCCATCATATACACTTTCTGTATTTTGATTTCCACATCGGATTGCTCTATCAAGTCCCATGATGGTTGCTATAGCCCCATCAATTTTTTCTGTGGACTTTTCCTTATCAGCTTTGATGTTTCCAGCAGGATCGGTTCTAATAAAGATATTATCCATCATCCATCTAAGAACTGGATTTCCACCGTGAGCAAGTTTTTGTTCCAGTGTTAATTTCATTAATTCCTTGGTTGGTGGACTCATATCCTTAAAACCCTGTCCAAAAGGCACTACGGTAAAACCCATATTTTCTAGGTTTTGTACCATCTGAACAGCACCCCAACGGTCAAATGCAATTTCTCTTATATTGAATCTTTCACCTAGCTTTTCTATGAATTTTTCAATATAACCATAATGCACAACATTACCTTCTGTTGTCTGAATGTATCCTTGTCTTTCCCAAACATCATAAGGTACATGGTCACGCTTTACTCTTAAATCCAGTGTTTCTTCAGGTATCCAAAAGAAAGGCATAATGCAAAATTTATCGTCTTCATCTATTGGAGGAAACACTAAAACAAAGGCTGTAATATCCGTTGTAGATGAAAGGTCAAGGCCTCCGTAGCATACTCTTCCTTCAAGTTCATCTTCGCTTACTGCAAATGAACAAGCATCCCACTTTTCCATAGGCATCCAGCGTACAGCTTGTTTTACCCATTGGTTAAGTCTTAATTGTCTGAAGGAGTTTTCTTCACCTGGATTTTGCTTAGCTGATTCACAGGCTGCCTTTACTTTATCTATTCCAACCGTCACCCCAAGAGATGGATTTGCTTTCTTCCATACTTTAGGATCTGTCCAGTCATCTTCTTCATCAGCACCATAAATCACTGGATAAAAAGTGGGATCTATTTTTCTTCCTTCTAAAATATCCTTAGCCTTTTGATGCGTTTCATAGCAGATAGAATGAGTATCAGTACCTGCAGTTGTAATAAGAAAATATAAAGGCTGAGTTCTAGCATCACCTGAACCTTTAGTCATAACATCAA
Source organism: Anaerococcus sp. HMSC065G05 (assembly GCF_001812365.1). NCBI lineage: Bacteria > Bacillati > Bacillota > Tissierellia > Tissierellales > Peptoniphilaceae > Anaerococcus > Anaerococcus sp. HMSC065G05. The sequence goes on along the minus strand of NZ_KV808704.1, from coordinate 14,199 downwards.
AGAGTTTTCTATTTGGCTGGGTATGAAGTTCATCAAAAACTACCCCATGAATATTAAAACCGTGTTTGGAGTAGGCTTCTGCTGATAAGACTTGATAGAAAGAATTTGTTGGTTGAAAAATAATTCTTTTCTGTGATGCTAATATCTTAACTCTACGGTTAAGCGCAGGACACATTCTTACCATATCCGCTGCAACATCAAATACAATTGTTGCCTGCTGTCTATCAGCAGCACATCCATAAACTTCAGCTCTTTCTTCACCATCACCACAACAAAGAAGTAAGGCGACAGCAGCGGCAAGCTCACTCTTACCCATCTTCTTTGGGATTTCAATGTAGGCTGTATTAAACTGCCTATATCCATTTGGCTTAATTACGCCAAATAAATCTCTTATAATCTGTTCCTGCCAAGGTAGTAACTTAAATGGCTTACCTGCCCATGTACCTTTGGTATGGCTTAGGCATTCAATGAAATTTACAGCATAATCTGCATGGTCTTTGCTATAGATAGAATCTTTTAATTTAAATTTTGTAGTCTTGTATTTTGCCATCAACTCACCCCTTTTAGGCATAAAAAAATACAGCCCTTTGGCTGCTACTACGAGAAACAGAGCCTAAGCTCTGAAACTACTTTGTTTTTTAATTTTGTTTTAATGCCCACTCAATTGCGTGACCATCATCTTCAAATCTTTCTTTGCTTACTTCCCTTAGTCCAATAAAACCTTCGCATGAATGGTCATCATCTAGAAATTCATAAACTGCTGCAAAGTAGCAATTTCCATCTGGGTGATAGTAGTGTCCTACAAGAATCACCCTATCTCCAAAGGTTATGACCTTACCCCATCTAGTTTCTAAATCTTCCGGTGTTGCCTGTGTTGGTATCTTGTACTTGTTAGCTAAATCTATCATTTTGCTCATCTTATTTTCCCTCCAATTCTAAGAATTCATCGTAGGTGATGAGGCCTTCGTCATAAAGCTCAAAGTTTTCATTGCCCTTGTAGAATTCTCTTTCTTTTTCTTCTCTTTCTTTGGCTCTTTTTAGGTATTCATTCCAGCCAATCTTGCCTTCGTCATAAAGTTTTCTTTCAGGCTCTCTTTTATAAAATGCTGCTTTCTTCTCATTTAGTTTTTTTGTCGCTTCCTTAAAAATTTCTTGCTTTGTCATTGTTTTTCCTCCTCTTGTTTTGGTATGTGTATATTCCCGTAATTTGAAGGATATATCAAGTCATTTTTAAAGAAATATGTGCTTTATTTTCATAATAATTATATTTTTATTTGCCATAAATAATGAAATCAACATAAGCCTTTCTATCGATTTCAAGAAAATCAACAAGTTCATGAAAGTCCATTTCGTAAGCTATTCTTTGAACAGTATTTACATCAAACATATTTGTGAGTCCTGTATCCCTTATTGTGAGGATCTGCTCTTTTATTTTATCGTTCATCTGAAACCCTCATGCAGAAATCTTCACCATAAGCTACACTTAGGCTACTTCCGTTATCCCAAGAAACCATAATGGAACCAATATCATCAACACCCCTTACTGTTCCTTTTGTACCAATAGGCGGTGCCTGGATATCCTCCATAAAGACAAGCTCCACTCTACTTCCCACCGGATATCTTTTCCTTATTCCTTCAACAACCTCTCTACTTGGAAATCTCATCTTCATGACCTCCATTTCTAAAAGCTGATGATCCTGAAAGTTTTTCAAGAAGTAATTTTCTATCATTCTTAAATTCATCTCCGATAAAGCCAAGTCTTAAAAGAAAACATCTAAAGACATACTTTTCATTTATAACTTCTTTGGAAGATTCGTTGATACGTTTAGCACCCACGCTCATCTTACAAAGTGCTGCAATGAATTTTGTATATGTCATTAGATGTTCGTTATCGATATTTTCAAACCAATGAAAACTTACTTTTTCTTCATCTTCCTCTATCTCAAGGCTTGTAACTCCCAGTGCCTTTTTGATTAAATTGCCCTTGTTTTCAAGAATTTTATTGAGTTTGGCTAAATCTACCTTATCCCTTGGTATCGCCACTGTAAGGCTTTGTGTGGCGTCGTGTTCGCTTTTACTTTCTTCCTCGGGTATAAAGCCGTCACCGATAAGATTGTAAACTAACCTTTCAAGTGCGAAATCATCTTCACATAAAACCGTCCCCGTCTTATCAATTGTAAAGATTCCAACCTCATAAGCTGTACTTGGCATTCCTAAATACTTGGATTTTTCATTTGTGATTCTTTCAATCCCTTTGACAAGCTCTTTTCTCTCTTTACCTGTAACATCAAATTTTACTTGCACTTGTTTTTCCTCCTTTAGTTTTGGTATGTGTATATTCCCGTACTATCAGAGATTTATCAAGTTATATCTGTTCATTACTTAAAATAAAAGTGCTTAATTCCTGCAAGTACAAAGCATACATTAGGAAGTGCTACACCATTCCCCCACATTTTGTATTCTGCTGAATCAGTATGGGGATTTGATAGCCATTTTCTTATCTGCTTTTCACTTCTAGGCTTAGTAGCTTTCGTCACAACTTTTCTATAGGTTTCAAAGACCTCTTTCCAAAATGCCAGTTCTTCCTCTGTGGGATTGATGGTTTCTAAATCATCACACCAACCATCCGGGAAACCTTGAAGTCTTCCGCATTCCTTTGGTGTAAGCCTTCTAACAATATATCCTTTACCCTCCATGTCATTTACTACTGGAGGATCCTTATAGTCACTAGCAACTAAAGTATTAGCCAGATTTTCCACCGCCTCGGTATGATGCGAATTTTTACTTGTTGAATAAATTTCTTTTTCTACTATAAGTTTACCTTGACCTGCCATCTCACTATGAACACCCTTTGGCCCATCCATCGCACAAAGTGTACCTGCTGTTTTGTCACAGTAGACAATGACAAGTCCGCCTTGATTGGCTTCCGGTGAGTTTTGACCCGTGTTAATGGTTCTTGCCACATCAGTTTCATAAACATTAGCTCTATGATTTTTGGTGTTTTCTGATGTAATACGGACATCAAAGGTTCTGGTACTATCCTCAACTACAAAAGGCTGGTTGTTTCCACCAGTTCCAAGGCTTGCTCCTATAGTATTACTAATATCAATCGGGCCTTTAAACCTAGAGTCCTGTCCATGATTTTCAAATACCAATGGTGGATGATTCCCTACGCTTGCAGTGATTGTTCCACTCTTATTTTTATGAACATCCATCCTCTGACCCCCTTGGTCATTTAAGCATAGATTTGTGACTGAACTTCTAATGCTACCTTTAGAACCTGTGGCAGTTCTTTGCCACGGGCTTTTGCTCTTTTCAAGATGCCAAGGCATGCCCTCGGACTCAAATAATATTTTTCCGGCACTTCTTCCATTAAAATCGCAGACAAGATAGATGCGTCTTCTTCTTTGGGGAACTCCCCAGTACTGAGCATCAAATACCCTCCATGCGAGTGAGAAATCTTCTGCCATGATAAGACCTGCGTTTTGCCATTTCTTAGGTCTAGCCTCATCAATTTTATGTCCTTTGATCCCACAGATTTCTTTGAGGACTGAAAAGAAGTCCTCTCCTTTGTTTGAGGAGAATGCACCTGGCACATTTTCCCAAACGATATATCTTGGTTTTTCTCCATGCGTTTCCTCCCTCATTTCTTTAATAATTCTAATTGCCTCATAAAATAAATTAGAGCGAGAACCACTTAGCCCCGCTCTTTTACCTGCTATAGACATATCTTGGCATGGGCTGCCAAAAGTGATAATGTCCACAGGTTCTATTTCATTTCCTTTAATACCAGATATATCTCCTAAATGTTTTACATCCGGCATTCTTCTAGTTGTTACTCTAATTGGAAAAGGCTCAATTTCTGAACAACTAATAGGCTTTATACCTACAAGTTTTGCTCCTAAACAAAATCCTCCTGAACCATCAAATAGAGAACAAAGTGTTAGAGGTTTATTTTGTTTTTTCTCCATGTGTTTCCACCTCTTTCACTAAATCTTTATATGATAATTTCTTACCACCACGAATCACATAGACATTTTCATTATCCCCGGTATCTTCCACATATCGTCTTAAAATAACTGATGCATACTTTTCATCAAGTTCCATCGTATGACAGATTCGATTTGTCTTTTCACAAGCCATTAAGGTTGAACCACTACCTCCAAAGGTATCAATGACGATGGCATTTTCTTGACTTGAGTTTTGAATCGGATAGGAAAGTAAATCTAGTGGCTTTGATGTCGGATGATTTTCATTTCTCTTTGGTTTATCAAAGTTCCAAATAGTTGTTTGTTTTCTATCGGAATACCATGAATGCTTACCATTTTTAAGAAAGCCATAAAGCACAGGTTCATGTTGCCACTGATAATCACTTCTACCAAGAACAAGTGAGTTCTTTACCCATATACAACAGCCTGCAAGATGAAATCCTGCATCAATAAAGGCTTTTCTAAAATTAAGTCCTTCCGTATCAGCGTGAAATATATAGGCTGCTCCACCACTTTCCAAATGCTCTGCCATATTTTGAAAGGATAGAAGAAGGAAATTATAAAACTCTTCCTCTTTCATCGAATCGTTTTTTATCGTAAGTCCACTGGCACTTTTAAATGAGACCCCATAAGGGGGATCGGTAATAATGAGATTGGCTTTTTTACCACTCATCAAAGTATCTACATCTTCCTTACTTGTTGCATCACCACACATCAGAGTGTGTTTGCCAACATTCCAGACATCGCCTTTTTCTACAAAGGCAGCTTTTTCAAGTGCTGATGTCAAGTCAAATTTATCATCTTCCACCGTTTCCTTTTCAGAGTTTCCAAATAACTCATCTAGCTCTGCTCCATCAAAACCCGTTAGGGCTAAATCAAAATCCATACCTTCTAATTCTTCAATCTCAATTCGGAGTAGTTCCTCATCCCAGCCAGCATCAAGTGCCATTTTGTTGTCAGCTATGATATATGCTTTCTTCTGTGCCTCAGATAGATAGTCTACAAGTACACATGGCACTTCTTCCATCTTTTCTTCCTTAGCTGCCATAACTCTTCCGTGACCTGCGATGATATTAAACTTGGAATCAATGATAACCGGATTGATAAAACCAAATTCTCGTAAAGAGGATCTAAGTTTCATAATCTGCTCTGGAGAGTGAGTTCTTGCATTATTCACATAAGGGACTAGTTTACTAATTTCCACCATTTCCATTTTTGTTTTCATAAACTCACCCCATTAAAAAAGACCCCATTCAGCGAATTTCTCAAATCCACCAATAGAGTCTATATACTTTCTTGCGATATTCACGATTTCGCTATACGGCTTACCATCAACTACTTCATCACCAATGGCACAGCTAAGTTCAATCAGTCTTTGTTCCTCCTGTGCTTTAAGAAAAGCGTAGATATTTACTGATATATCTGCTTTGGATAAGTCTTTACCATGAAGGCCTCCACCTGTAACTGAGTCTGACATATCTGAACCAAGCTTTCTGTTAGTAGCACCTGTATCAACATTAAATCCACCAGTCCAATCTCCTAATGGATTTACGATTGCATTTGGATAAAATTTTTCAAGTTCATTTTTACTTGCATTACTTTGACAAATAATAAGCTTTGTATCATCTAGGATATATTTGCCATCATATGGATATTTAGAATAAATTTTTCTTGCTATCTTAGATAACTGTTTTTGTTCAAGTGTAAGAGGTACTCCTTTAAATATGCCATTATCCCCACATCGGATAGTTTCTTCTTGGTTTTTAGATAGATATTTATCCTGTCTTACAATAACAATATCTTTTTTAACATTTCCAGCAATACGGGATATTGTCTCTTTTATTTCTTTATACTTAAAATTGACCGTGCTTTCTATAATCACATGACAAACACCATGACCGATTAAGACTTCTACGGCAACTTTAGGATTATCACAATTTTTATATGCGATATCTACGATAGCACCTGCGATTCTATCTGCAATTTTATCTGGGTGTTTTGGATTTACTTTTTCTATCATTTTTCTTATCTCCTTCTTCTTAATAGCTGCTCCATAAGGTCGTCGCTATCTTCTTCATAAATTTCTGTACAGTTCTGTTTGACGATGTCGTATATCTCATACCAAATAAGATTTGCTGTTTTTTGAAACTGTGATGACATCTGAATAAATGGCGAAGCAATTACCCCACCTGTTGTTGGATGCTTTCCAAGCATTCCATACCTGCTAATAGCATCCTCGCATTGAATATATCTGGCAAAGGCCTGTGAATATGACTCAAGCAATCTTTTATTTACTAACTTTTCGCATTTTCTCTCCTTTAGCCACAGCCATGTTTCTTTATATATTTCATCTGCGCCTAGTGGAATACCATCCTTTTGTTTTGCAGATAGATACTCACCAGGTTTTGGCATATCTATTCCATCAAGTTCTACACCATCAGGTAAATCTACAGAATCAAGTTCTGCATAGTACATATCCGGTATATCATTGGCAAGCAGTTTTACTTTTTCTCCATTTTGTATTTTTTCAGCTATCGGTCTTGGTTTATCTCCTGCTTTTACTCTTCTGCCACCTCTGTATGTTCCGTCTTTAGCCACATTCGTCACTTCCTTTCCATTCATATTTTTTAGTTTTCTTTAATACCCTCTTTGAACCTGCGTTTTTGTGCGTGAGACCCCACGCCCGTTCCCCAAGGGATAGATTCGTAGAGATTTTGACCGCCCCTCCCATTTATTTTTTATTCCAACGGTCTCCTCTTTGGGCATGAATTCTTGCATGACACGATTTGCATAAAGATATCAAATTACTTTTATTATGATTTCCACCTTCAGATAAGGGTTTAATGTGATGCACTTCTTCAACAGGAACCATAATGCCTTTTTTAAAGCACTCCTCACAAAATGGATGCTCCTTAACATAAACATCTCTTACTCTTTTCCACACTCGTCCGTATCTACGGCGTACAGCAGGATTCCTGTCGTACTTCTCATAGCGTTTGTTTTCATCCTTTTGATGTTTATCACAAAACCTGCCATAAGTTAGGTTAGGACATCCAGGATAAGAACATGGTCGCTTTGGTTTTCTTGGCAAGCCACTCTCCTCCTTTTTCTATAAGAAAAGCCCTGCAGGTTTCCCCACAAGGCTTTCTGTTTTTATTTATACTTTTTACAATTATATCTTACCACATTATCTTATGTGACATCTACTGCCAATCACTGCCAATCACTGCCATTAGCTGACAACTTTTAATATTGATTGGATTTTCTGGTAGTGTCAATTTGGCTAATGCATTTCCATGCCATCTATATACTGTCCTTTCACTTGCAAATAAGAGTGAACAGATCTCATCCCATTCTAGACCTTTGACATACCTGTAATTTAAAACTAGCTTTTCATTTATGCTTTCTAATGGTTCTATTGTTTCAAGTATCTGAAGTTTTAGGTCCATAAAAAGGTTTACTTCATTGGCTATCTTTATCTCAAGAATATTTATCTTATCAAGCCACTTTTCAAATGGTGCTCTTGTGCTTTTTGTAGTTTGTACATAATCTCTATCAAAAGCAATACTTGAAACGCTGTCTGACAATTCTCTTATTCTTTTTAGTTCTTCCAAATCAAGCTCAATAATTCGATTTAGTAATCTGTGCTGCTTTAAATATTCTTTTTTATCCATTCTTACCTCCATCTTGAGGTAAGTTCTCCATAGAACCTCTTTTCCTCTTTATTTTAATCTTGCTTTTACTGAATCTATAAGTGCATCTTGAATTTTTTCTTTTACTTTTAGTGCCCTCATTACATCCTCATCAATTGTTCCTTTGGAAACGATATGATGGATAACAACGGTTCTATTTTGCCCTTGACGATAAAGCCTAGCATTTGTCTGCTGATAAAGCTCAAGACTCCAAGTGAGAGAAAACCAAATGAGTGTTGAACCCCCAGCCTGTAGGTTTAATCCATGACCAGCACTAGCAGGATGAATTACTGCCACAGGTACATTCCCATTATTCCAATCAGAAATATCCTTGCTAGTTTTTATCTCTCTAACCTTAAAGCGTTTCTTTATCCTTTCAAGATCAGATTTAAACCAATATGCTATAAGGACAGGTTTACCGTTGGCACCTTCTATTAAATCTTCAAGTGCATCAAGTTTCCTATCATGAATCTGTATGCTTTCCTTATTCTCGTTATAGACTGCTCCACTTGCCATTTGAAGAAGTTTATTTGAAAGGGCTGCAGCATTTATAGCATCAATTTCTTCATCTTCAAGTTTTAGCACCATATCAGCTTTTAATCTGTCATATAGTTTTCTCTCTTCTTCAGATAAAGTAACTATCACTTCGTTCATGATACACTCTGGCATTTTCAGAAAATCTTTTGATTTCATGGAAATCGTAATATCTGATATAAGCTGATAGATTTCTTTCTCTGCTCCATCTTTAGGTTTATATGAAAATATCATCTGCTGATTTCTTTTGTCTGGTATAAAGAAGTTCTGTCTGTAGTGAGTGATATATCTTCCAAGCCTTTCTCCCATATCTAGGAGTCTAAACTCTGCCCACAAATCCATAAGTCCATTACTGGATGGTGTACCTGTAAGTCCTACGATTCTCTTTACCTTTGGTCTTACTTTAAGAAGTGACTTAAACCTTTTTGCCTGATAACTTTTAAAAGAGGATAGTTCATCAATGACTACCATATCAAATGTCCACTTGAATCCACTTTTTGTAATAAGCCAGTCTACATTTTCACGGTTAATAATGTAAATGTGTGCGGGTTTCTTTAATGCATCAAGCCTTTCTTTTTCACTTCCAGTGACTACAGAATAGCTAAGATATTTTAGATGTTCCCATTTTTTAATCTCCTCTGGCCATGTAGAAATTGCAACTCTTAATGGGGCGATAACAAGAGTCCTTGATACATCAAAGTAATCAAGTATAAGTTCATTTATTGCACTAAGGCTTATGACACTTTTTCCAAGACCCATTTCCAATAGAACTGCTGATATTGGATTATTTATGATAAAGTCCGTTGCATACCTTTGGTAATCATGAGGATAGTATTTCATCAATAACACCACCGATCATTTCTTGATCATCAATCACAAAACATTTAAATCCTAACTTCCTAAAATCAGCCATTCTTTTTAGCTGAAGAGGTCTTGGTTTTTTACCTTTTGCCTTAAGTTCTACAAAAGCAAACTTCCCTTCCGGGAGAAGAAGTAAACGATCTGGAATACCAGATAGACTAGGACTTACAAATTTTATTGCAAAACCACCTTTTTCTTTCACCTTACGAACTAAGCATTTTTCAATATCACTTTCTCTTAAACAGCTCATCTGCTCTCTCCTTTGCCATAGCCTTTATTTTTTCATCAATATCATTTCTTGTCTCACTAGCTAAATTGCCGTAAAACACATCAACATATTTATTTCCAAGATTAGGATAGTCAGAAAACATATTACTATCAGCCTTTGAACAGATTTCATCAATAGTATTTAATGCGTTTAATAACCTACCTGTATCCTTGGCATGAAGTATAGGACTAATTGCAACTACCGCTTTTGTCCCAACTGTCTTAAGGAGTCTCATATACGCTCCTGCATTTTCATAAACTTCAATTTTTCTTTCATTTCTTGTAATCATCGTATTTCTATTCCTTTCATCAAATTGTTAAAAATAGTTTTGTCCTATTTTGTCACGCTGTCGCTATATAGATAGCTTTTTTAAATTAATTTATTTATATATAAAGTATTGCTACGTATAGAACTGTGTATGGGACGTGGGAACAGCGTGACAAAACCCTTATATGTGTGACAAAAAAGTCTTTTACTCCGATAAAACACTCGGATTGATGGAATACACCACATTCTTAGGTCTTCCATTTCTCATTTTTTCTGCCGGATCTATTTCTGAAAGACGGATATATCCATAGTCTTCAAGATTGTCCAGTATGCTCTGTGCCTCTTCTGCACTTCCAACCCACCTGCAAAGTCTCATGACTTCCCTTCTTGTAATGTTTACAAGTTCTTTTTCTTTTAATTTTTCAAGAACCATAAGAGCTGCCTTAAAGTCTGAACGAACTCCCATATCTCCATAGGCATTAACTGCATGGACTAAAAAATATTTTCCAATTTTACAAGCATTAGAAAAAACTTCTTCATCAATTACAATCGGTGAATCTTCTTCTAAAAGAGCATCTCCCACATCTTTTTTTATCACACTACTTCTTGCAAGTATCCCTGCAATGCGAAGCGTATTTCCCACTAGTTTTCCGAGCCAATCGCTGTACATAGTAAATTCACCTACAAGCTTTTGTTCCACCCAGTCAAAATACTCTTTTAAGAGTTCCTTTGCCTTTTCACTCAGCTTTATAATTTGTGTGTTTCCCGTCTTTTCTTCCATCAGAATATTATCGATTAACTCCTTATATTCCCTATATACATCTTTGGAAATGCATTCTGATTCTAAGGTCCTTTTTCCAACAAAAGATTGTGGTGTAGTGTATAGAAATCTTGCGGTTAGCCCTCTATGACGAAACTTCTTATTTCTCATTAGCTCACCAATCACTACAGGTTGAACAGACAAAAGAATGCTAAGACACGCATTTTCAACATAGATAGAATTTCTCATAATTCTATCTACGGATATGTTTTCTCCGGAGTATGCTTTAAGGAAAACATCAATATTTACCTTGCTGGAATAAGTGCCTGATATGACATCAAAAATTCCACCTTCAGATGAAATAATAGAAATAGCGTTATTATTTTCTGCCAAACTTTCTGTGAGTTTTTCAGTAGTCGTATCATCCACATAAACCTTTAAAGGCTTACTTTCTGTAAAATTTACAAGTTCTTCTACCACACTTCTGATTTCATCATTAAATTCACTAGCAGTTTTGTCCTCTCCCTTTTTCTTACTTTGGCTCAGAAGACTGTTTTTCTTGTTTTCTAGTCTCTGTTTGATGACTTTAGACATTTCAAACTCCACTTTATGAATTTGGTTATATTTTTTGATATATTCATCCACAGGTTTTATGACAAGCGAAATAACTGCAGACTTTCTTTCCGAAGGCTCTGCTATAATTACACTGTAAATATTAGTTGGTTCATGCCAATCCGCTTTTCCCTCAACTTTATATAAATTTTTCATACAAGCTGATACAGTAGCAAGAACTCCAACTGCTGCCATATCCACAGGAGTCTGTGTTGATTTTCCTACAGCAATTGCATAGTTTCGTAAAACCTTAGGAAGGGCTTCAATAGGAAAATCTGGCATCTTTTCTCCCGTAAACGGTAATGGCTTCTCCCAAGAAACTTTTTTATATTCGTCTGGAGGTATATATCCTTTTTGTTTAGATATATTTTCATAAAAGCTAATTGCACTCTTCCAAATGAGTGAAAGTTCTTCCCTATCCAAAGGAGGGTTACACTTTTCAGATTCCTCTAAAAATGCTTTTTTTGCCTTTTCGCTTTTCCCGTATCGTTTTAAGATAATTCCTGCAAAATGGCTTAATGTAGAATTGCGACTTCCTTCTTGTATTTGGCTACCTAATATAGGTAGATCTTCAAATTTTCTTCTTCCTAAATAGCCAGTAACTGTTAAATCCCCTTCATAAAGTTCCACTTCCGGATTTGATGTGCCATAAATAAACCTTGCGGCATCTAAAGCATTATCATCAAAATATGGAAATTTAGCTTGAATTTGCACTTTATAATCAGCGTATTCATCAGCATCTTTTATTTCCTTAACAGGAAAATACACATGAAATCTTGGTCTTGCTGACTTAGAGCCTTTAATTTTCATGTGGTTCCTACTGTAGGAAGCATAAAAGCATACATCAGGGAAGTCTAATGCAACATCAAAAGGTGTCACCCAGTCTTTTTCATCATCTGAGTGATCATTGTCACAGTCCATAGGTATGCAATTAGAAGTTATGAACTTATCTTTACTTCTATAACTTCCTTGAAACTCTGCTGTAACATGGTCAAAAGAGATAGCTTTTATAAAGCTATCCCTATCAGATACCAAGACCTCATTTGGATATATACAATTGCTACTATTTCCAATACAAGTAGCAGTATGAATTTTAAAATTTAGCATTTGTCTTAACCTCCAAACCCTCACTTGTAAAATACTTAATCACCTGTTTTCTTTTTTCAGCAATTTCAATTTCTCTTTTCATGCCTTCAGTCGTTTGACTGCCAAACACCCATACTTCCTGGCATTTACCAAGAAGTATGATATCCATGAAAAGTGCATCTTTTCTTTGTTCTAAATCTCTATCATCCGTAAAAGGAAATAAGAGATGTGGTGTGACAGGAATTGCACCATTCTTATAGGCAAGTTCCGCATAGTGAATGGCTTTCTTAATGTTTAAATCTTTATCACCACCATATGGAGAGCAGATATATGCAAGTGGTCTAAAGTTTGGATTTTCAAGGTGCTTCTTGTATGTCTTACTCATAATCTGCCTCCTTTGAAATTTTAGTTAGATACCACTCAAGCTGTCTTTTTCTTGCTTGATAATCTGGAGTAGAAATCAAAAGACCTGCATCAATTTTCTGTAATCTATCAATCAGATACATTTGTTCAGATGTTAGGTACGGACGGATACTTTGACCCTTTTCAATCCCGTAAAGTTCTCTTACCTGTTTTGCTGACATTCCAAGAACTAGGCGATTAATCATGTCACACTCATTGCTATAGTGATAAGCCTTTGGATTATCATGAATTAATGCAATATTTTCTGTTAGAATTGGGAACATTTCTCTAGCAGAGATAATCGTTGTTATGAAGTCCTCCATTTCGTTGAACTTCTTAATATAAAGCTCTTTAAACTTCATGGCTTTTTGTCCTGTATATCCCATTGCCAAAATGGTAAAACCGTCTCTTGTTAACAGATAGCATGGTAGTTTTCTTCCAGTAGTATCTCTATATTCACTGAGCGCAAAATTGAGCTCAGTGAATTCTTCACTCAGCCCAGATTTGGGCTCAGTGATTGACTGAATATCACGAATTACATGTGAATGTCTTTTTTCAAAAAACTGTGCAACAAATCTGCTATCTACTCTGGCGGTGTTGTGCTTGTCAGCCATAATGCCATAATCATTCATTGGAATCATTGCTTTCATGATTAACACCTCCATTCACACATCCGCTTAATTCTTCTACTGCCACTTGGAGCTCTTTTATTTGCTGGTCTCTTACCTTATCCATTGTTTCCAAGTAGGTGATTCTTTCTTCAATAGTCATCTATTTGACCTCCTGTAATTTTTTTAAAGGCACTATTACCTTCTAAATCACAGGCAAAGAAAAAGAGCGGATAGTAAACCCCGCTCAAAATTTTTCTAATCTTTTTTATAAAATTCACATTCATAACCATCTGCACGAAGTAGTAATCCCTTAGCCCAAGGTGGCGTCCTTCCCATTTGATCACATACTGCAGAAAGGTTCATTCTTTTATCTGCCTCTATTATTATTTCATCATGGACATGTGCTACTATCTGGCAGTTTTTTAATGTCTTCATAGCAAAAAGCAAAATATCTCTTGCCGTTCCTTGAATAATATTTTCTACAAATTTAGGACCATAACTTTCCAGTCTATCCCACTTTTTAGCATTACCGACACCTTCATAAGTAACTGACTCACCACCGAACTTATTCTCGCCAATTCTAGGTTTTACATAGGCAAGTTTTCTGCCTGAAGGAAGTTCAATAAAAAGGAATCCACTTTTCCATGAGAATTTTATGCCATGAGTTTTAGTATCTATTCTTTGCTTTATACAGGTTTTGACCGCTCTATCTACATCCCACCAAAGACTAGTAATCATAGGATTAGAGTTTCTCCAAGCATCAACCAGTGGCTGAAGTTCTTCTTCAGCAAGTCCCATATCAAGTGCTCCCATAGCTTTTAAGGCACCAACCGAGCCACCATAGCCAAGTGCAAGTTCTGCGATTTTACCCTTTGGGCGAAGTTCACTATTTACCCCATGCTTTTCAACCGGAACTCCAAACATCTGACTAGCCGATGAACAATAAATATCTTTACCTTCTTCAAATACCTTCATTCTCCATTTTTCTCCTGCAAGCCATGCAAGGACTCTTGCTTCAATAGCTGAAAAGTCAGCTACTATGAATTTGTTATTGTTTTTAGGTACAAAGGCTGTTCTAATCAGTTGAGATAAGGTATCTGGGATATCTTCATATAAA
>NZ_KV808703.1:0-6427 GCF_001812365.1 Anaerococcus sp. HMSC065G05 | reverse complement strand
TTATTGGTGGGTTTGTCGACGCTCTGAATCTAGCAAAATGCTAGATTTTTTTATGCTTTTACATTTTCTTTTAGATTTTCTCTTGCTTGGCTCATCATTAGTTTTACTCTATTTATTTGATTTACTTCGCTTGCACCTGGGTCGTAGTCTATTGCTACTACGTTTGCTTGTGGGTAAATTTCTCTGATTTTTTTCATTACTCCCTTGCCTGTGATGTGGTTTGGTAAGCAACCAAATGGTTGTATACAAACTATATTTGGTGCATCTTGATGAATTAATTCTATCATTTCGCCTGCAAGTAGCCATCCTTCTCCTGCTTGATTACCAAGACTTGTAACTTCTTTTGCAAAGTCTTTAACGTCATTTATATAGACTGGCTCATCAAATCTTTTTGAATTTTTTAAAGCCTTTCTTATTGGCTTTCTATAAAATTCTATTGTGTTTATGGCTGTTTTTCCAAAAAATGATGTCATTGGACTTTTTCCATATAAATCTTTTTTTATTTGTGTGTTTGCAAGACAATACATAAAGAAATCTATCAAATCTGGAACTATTACTTCTGCTCCCTCAGCTTCTAGTGTATCTTGCAGATGATTGTTTGCTTCTTTTAAATATTTTACAAGAATTTCTCCAACAATTCCTGCTTTTGGTTTTTTAATATCTAAAACTTCAATCTCATCAAAATCCTCTACAATATCGTTTATAATTTTTCTGTAAGATTTTGAACTCATTTTTACAATATTATCTCTACAAATTTCAATCCATTTTTCTTTCAATTTATCTACAGAGCCTTTTTCTTTTTCATAAGGTCTTGTAGCGTTTGAAACTCTATTTATTAAATCTCCTAATAACAAGGCTCTTAGTGAATTTACTAGTAAAGGAATATTTGAAACTTTTTTTAAATCAAAACCTGAGTGTGATTCTATTCCTTGAGCTGATAAGGCAATAACTGGAATTTGTGGATAGCCAGCATCTTTTAGTGCCTTTCTAATATAGCCTACATAATTTGATGCACGACAAGCTCCTCCTGTTTGAGTCATAAGAAGTGCTAATTTGTTTGGGTCATATCTTCCAGAATTTACAGCTTCCATAAATTGACCTACAACTGTAATTGAAGGATAACATGAATCATTGTTTACATATTTTAATCCATTATCTATTACTTTCTCGTCAACTTTATTTAAAAATTCTATCTTGTATCCATTTCCATTAAAAAGTTTTTCCAAAATTTGAAAATGCTCTCTTGCCATTTGTGGGGCAAGAATTGTATAGCCTTCTTCTTTCATTGCTTTTGTAAATTCATGATTTTCATAAGAAATTTTATCTTTTCTTTTTCTTAAATGAAGGTCTTTGTCATCTTGTTGGTCTAGAGCTTGAATTAATGATCTAATTCTAATTTTTACAGCTCCAAGATTTGAAACCTCATCAATTTTTAACAAAGTATAAATTTTTCCGTTTGCCTCTAAAATATCTTGAACTTGGTCGGTTGTAACGGCATCAAGTCCACAACCAAATGAATTTAATTGAACTAATTGAAGGCAAGGATCTTTGCCTACAAATTCTGCCGCCCTATATAATCTTGCATGATAAGACCATTGATCCAAAACTCTTGTTTCTTTTTCCAAATCTTCTGTTGAATAAGCAAGGGCATCTTCTGATAAAACTGGAATTCTCATTGATTCAATTAATTCTGGAATTCCATGATTTATTTCTGGATCTATATGATAAGGACGACCTGCAAGAACGATGGCTTTTTCTTTATTTACATGAACATATTCTAAAATTTCTCTTCCTTTTTTTCTTATATCTTCATGATAATCAGCTTGTTTTTGCCAAGCATTTTTTACAGCATTTATTATTTGATTTTTCTTCAAAACATATCCATCATGTTCGTAGCCTTCAAAAATTTCTACTAGCCTATCTCCAATAATTTTTTCAGATTCAAATGAAAGATATGGTGCTAAATATTTTACATTTTTAAGTCCATCAACATTATTTTCAATTACGTCAGGATAACCTGATACAACTGGGCAATTCATGTGATTTTGTGCCTTATCAAATTGCTTGTACTCATAAAAAATTGCAGGATAAAAAATCATATCTATATTTTTTTCTAGCAAATTTTCTATATGGCCGTGGGCAATTTTTGCAGGATAGCAAGCAGTTTCTGATGAAATTGTTGCAATTCCTTTTTCATAAATTTTCCTATTTGATTCATCTGACAAAATAACATCAAAACCTAAGGAAGTGAAAAATTCATGCCAAAAAGGATAATCTTCGTACATATTTAAAACTCTTGGTAGTCCAACTTTTCCAAAAATATTTTTTTCTCCCAAAGTCTTCCTATCAAATAAAAGTTTATTTTTAAATTTGTACATATTAAGGTCTGCCAAAGTTTCTTCTTGTTTTACTCCAGCCCCTCTTTCGCACCTGTTTCCTGTTATAAATCTTGATCCATCTGGGAAAATATTTATTTGTAGGGAACAATTATTTGTACATCTTCCGCACCTTGCGGACTTTTGAGTATAAGTGAAATTATCTATTTCACTTTCTGATAAAATTTTGGAATGACCTGTTGATTTTTCTTTGGAAATCAAAGCCATACCCATAGCTCCCATAAGGCCTGAAATTTCTGGTCTGGTTACATCTCTTGATGATAATTTTTCAAATGCTCTAAGGATTGCATCGCCATAAAAAGTTCCACCTTGGACTACTATATTTTTTCCAAGAGATTTTGGGTCACGAACTTTTATAACTTTTTGGATGGCATTTTTTATTACAGAATAGCAAAGTCCTGCCGCTATATCAGAAACATCTGACCCTTCTTTTTGGGCTTGCTTTACCTTTGAATTCATAAAAACTGTGCATCTTGAACCCAAATCTGCAGGTTCTTTTGCAAAAATGGCTTTTTGTTGAAATTCTTCTACAGAAAGACCAACGCTTGCTGCAAAAGTTGACAAAAATGATCCACAACCTGATGAACAAGATTCGTTTAATTGGATTGAATCTATAATTCCATCACGAATGTGCATGGCTTTCATATCTTGACCACCAATATCCAAAATAAAATCTACATCTGGATTGAAAAATTTTGCCGCAGAATAATGAGCTATAGTTTCAACTTCGCCGTTGTCGATATGAAGAGCATTTCTTATAAATTCTTCCCCATAGCCACAAATTCCTGAAGAAACAATTTTTGCTTTTGCAGGAATTTTTTTATAGGCATCTTTTAACATAGAAATTACAACTTCAAGAGGTTTTCCCAAATTCATCCTATAATCTTGGTGTAAAATTTCATTGTCTTTGCTGATTAGGACAATTTTTGATGTAGTTGATCCTGCATCAATTCCAAGAAAAATTTCTCCTTCATAATCCTCAATATTTTTATATTTTACAAGATTAGTCTTGTGAGTTATTTTGAAATTTTCATAATCTTTTTCATCTTCAAAAAGCCTATCCATTTTCTTGGTCATTTCCATATCAACTTTTTTATCTTCTTCCAAAGATTTTATAAGAGATTTGTAAGAAATTGGCTTTTCATTTTCAGATAAAATTGCAGCACCCTTTGCCACATAAAGTTCGGCATCGTCTGGAATATAAAAATTATTTTCTTCTTCGCCTAAAGTTTCAATAAACCTATCTCTTAAAGCCTTCAAAAAATGAAGCGGCCCTCCCAAGAAAGTTACATTTCCTTTTATTGGTCTTCCACAAGCAAGATTTGAAATTGTTTGATTTACAACTGATTGGAAAACAGAAATTGCTATATCTTCCCTGCTCGCCCCCTGATTCATAAGAGCTTGAATATCAGTTTTTGCAAAAACCCCACAACGACTTGCTATTGGATAAATTTTTTTATAATTTTTGCTTAATTCATTTAAACCGGACGCGTCTGTATCAAGAAGAGCTGCCATTTGATCAATAAAAGCACCAGTTCCACCAGCGCAAATAGAATTCATTCTTTGCTCAACAGAGCCTTTGAGGTAAGTTATTTTTGAATCCTCGCCACCAAGTTCTATTACAACATCAGTTTGAGGAATAAATTTTTTTATAGCTTTTGTTTCGGCAATAACTTCTTGCACAAAATTAATGCCCAAATATTTTTCAACAAACATTCCACCAGAGCCTGTTACATTTACGGTAAGATAATCATCTTTAAACCTGTCATAGGCCTCCATCAAAACATTTGTAACTGTTTGTTTTACATCTGATTTATGTCGTCTGTAAACTGAATAAAGAGTATTAAATTTATCATCAGTAATAACAATCTTTACAGTCGTAGAACCGACATCAAGTCCCATATGTAAATTCATACATTTTCCTTTCCTATATATCAAAATATTTAAATACAAATAGAATAAAAATATCTACCTTATATATTTTATTATAAATAAAGTCAAATACAAGCAAATAAGTCGGTTTTGCCAATTAAATTATATAAAATATTTTTTGTAAACTTATTGCAAATTTACCTAATATTTTTAACAATTTTAAAACACAAAACACCAAACTTGTATCAATATATAATAAGATAAAAAGAAAAATTCATCAAGGATTATTTAGAAATTATTTATTATAAAAAAAAATAAAAATAAGCACAAAAATAGCCTTCATAAGAAGGCTTAGACTGTTGAAATGTATACAAATCCTCATGCTAAGAATATCATACGTAAAAAATTGATTTGATTTCAAATTTCAAAATTCGTCAAGAAATCGCACTGTTTGAGAGCGTAGCTTGAGTTTGCGATTTTAGAATTTTGAAATTTAGAAATCAACAATTTTTGGAGTCAGATATTCGTGCTTGAGGGTTTGTCTACGTTCTGTGCCTTCATAAGAAGGCTAAATTATTTTCTTAAATTTTTTACCATTTTAGAAATTTCTTTGAAATTTTCATCTTTTGCATCACTTGCCAAATCGAACATTAGCATTTCTGTATTTACAAGGCTTGCTCCCATATCAGACATAGCTTTTAATCCCAAATCTTTTTGCTCTTTATTAAAACTTGATACAGCATCTTCAACCACAAAAACCTTATATCCTTCAAACAACAATCTTCTTACTGTTTGATAAACACAAATATGAGTTTCTGCTCCTGTTATTATTACATTTGTGATTTTATTTTCTTTTAAATAAGAAGAAACTTCATCTGTTATTGCATCAAAGCTTGTTTTAGAAAAAATATGGTCATTATCAAGATTTTCTTTTATTTCATCTACACTTTGGCCAAGTCCTTTTGGATATTGTTCTGTTGCAATTTTTTTAATTCCGTACATTTCAAAAACTTTTAATAGACAAGCTGAATTTTTAATTATTTTATCAGATTCATAAATTGCTGGCATCAATTTTTCTTGCAAATCAATTACCAATAAAAGTGTATTTTCCTTGTTATCATAAGTTTTTGTGTCAAAATTATAGCCTTCAATATAAAAATTTCCTATTTCTCTTTCCATAAATCCCCCTGATTTTTATTTCTTTCTTTTAATTTTTTATCAATTGTAGATAAAACTTTTGCCTTATTTTTTGACCAAATCGGCCAAATAATTCTATCACGGCGTCCATCTCCGGTTAGTCTTTGGACAATTATATTTGGATCTAAATTCTCCAAAATAAGTATAACATAATCGACAAACTCATCCAAAGTCATAGTAAATTCATTTTGATTTTCCAAATAATAATCATAAATTCTAGAACCTTTTTCTATATAAAGATTGTGAATTTTAATTGCCCAAAATTCTCTTTCGTTTATATAAGAAATTGCTCTAAGATAATCATCCAAATCCTCATTTGGAAGTCCAATTATAAGATGAGCCAAGCATTTTATATTTTTTTCTTTTAATTTTAAAAGTCCCTTATCAAATTCCTTGTGAGAATAGCCTCTGTTTATAAATTCTATTGATTTTTCATTTACAGATTGAAGGCCAAGCTCTACAATAAGAAAAGTTTTTTTATTCAAATCATCAAGCAAATCTATAACTTCATCTGAAAGACAATCAGCACGAGTTGCAATAGATAAGCCCATAATATTTTGATTATTTATAGCCTTATAAAATAATTTTTTAATTTTTTCAAAATCTCCATAGGTTGATGTAAAATTTTGAAAATATGCCATATAGCCTTCTTTTCTTTTTGGATTTTTTAATCTTTTTATTTGATAATCAATTTGCTTATCCAAATTATCATATTTTGTAAAATCGCCCGCTCCATTTTCTGAACAATAAATACAACCTAATTTTGAAATTTTTCCGTCCCTATTTGGACAAGTAAATCCTCCATCAAGGGGAATTTTTATTATTTTTTTATTAAATTTTCTTTTAAAATAGGAATCCACATCCCTATATCTTTTTTTATTTATTTCCATAATTTTATTTTACTTTTATATAAAAAAAAGACACCTTTTAGGTGTCTCAGACTGTAGACAAAGTAGATGAAA
>NZ_KV808702.1:0-808 GCF_001812365.1 Anaerococcus sp. HMSC065G05 | reverse complement strand
CTCTTTTGACTTAGGTGTTTTTTCTTCCTTTTCATCTTTTATCAGCTCCTTTAGATTTTTGACGAGCGATTCTAAGTCTGTGATGATGTTTTTAATTACTTCTTTTTTCATGATTACATTTCTCCTTTTAATACTTCTTTGACATCTACAGATTCAACGGTTTCTCCGGGCTTAAGAAGATAGACCTGTGTATAATCTCCAAACAGCCACTTAATAATTTTTGATGGAAGTTTTCTGATTGCACCTTTAAGCACAGGTGTCTTTTTTCCATCTTCCTTTGTTACATTAATTACGACTTTGTGTTTCATAGCTTTGCCTCCTTTCTGTAGGGCTCGTATTCTCCCTTACAAATCACAGGCAAATAAAAAGGCAAGGTAGTAAACCCTGCCTAAAAATTTTTTATATTTTCATGTTTTTTCTGATTACATCATACGCAGATGCCAGTCTCTTTGTTATTGCCATCTTGGTTACGCCAAGCATATCTGCAATTTCCTTTTGTGTGTATCCGTCAATAAACTTAAGATCAAGAACCTCCCGCTGTTTATCTGATAGAAGTTCCCTTATATCTTCCATCTCCTCTGACCATTCAAACTTGTCATCAAATGGAACTGCTGTTGCTGCAGTAACGCTGGCCTTGTCTTCATCAATCTCATTTTCAAAAGCAAAATCTAAAGATAGATTATAATTTGATGGAAAAGCCTCGCTGACAGCATCTTTGATAGCGTCCTTATTTGGTTCATAACCATGTTGAAGTTTGAATTTTTGAACATACTCTTTTTTGAATGCCTTAATTCTTTCTTTTTCTTCA
>NZ_KV808701.1:0-365 GCF_001812365.1 Anaerococcus sp. HMSC065G05 | reverse complement strand
AAGTCCATCTTACACCGATAAATCTTTGGTCACTATATCATGCGATATTTTGACGTCATAGGGTATTATTCTTCGTTTCCAAAGGCTATCCCCTTGTGTAAGGCAGGTTACTCACGTGTTACTCACCCGTTCGCCACTAATCCACTTAATTTCATTCCGAAGAAATCAGCTAAGTTTCATCGTTCGACTTGCATGTGTTATGCACGCCGCCAGCGTTTATCCTGAGCCAGGATCAAACTCTCAATTATTGTTTGATCTTGACTTTTGTCATTTTTCGTTTGTCTCAAAGTATTAACTTTGTAGTTTTATTTTGTTTTAAAGGTTCATCCGCCAGTTTTAACTGACTATTTTAGTCTACCATCTTT
>NZ_KV808700.1:7608-46246 GCF_001812365.1 Anaerococcus sp. HMSC065G05 | reverse complement strand
TTTTTCATCTACTTTGTCTACAGTCTGAGAAAGTGCTTGCACTTTCTTTTTTTTTTGAAAATTTTTAAAAAATTCACAAAAAATTCTATCAATAATTTGAAATTTTCTAATAAATGATTTTTATTTTTAAAATTTCAAATATTTTTTTCTCTTCAGTTTAAATTTTAGATATATTTATTTAAAAATCGAATTTTGCTTTTGCTATTTAAAAAATCCCTCACATTTCTTACATTTTTATTTCACAAAAAGCTCATATTTACTAACATACACCAATTAAGTTTGCTAAATTAAATCAATAAACTTTCTTGAAAAATTTTTGTTGACACTTTAGAAATATTTTGGTAAGATATGAAAATAATGTATAAAACAAAACTAATACAATATAAAAAATGAGGTATAAATTATGAAAAAACAAAAATTAGCAAAATACGCTATGGTGCTTGCTTTGTCTTCTAGCATTATTTTTTCAAATGGAAAAATGGTAAGAGCTGAAGAAAATCTTAATGTAAATTCTATAAATATGGATAGTAAGGAAGAAATAGAAAATAAAATTGCTCTTATTAAAAAAGATATTGCTCAATTAGAAAAGCAATTGGATGAAAAATTAAAAGAAAAAGAAGACTTGCTTAAAGAAAAATCTGAAATTTCTGATAAACTATCCAAGAAAAATGACAAGTTGGCTAAGGAAATTGATGATTTAAAAAATAAAATCAAGGAACTTGAGGATAAAGAAGCTGAAAACCAAAAAATTCTTAAATCTTTTGATGAAAAATTAGCAAAAGCTAATGAGGAAAAAGAAAATTTAAGAAAAGCCCTTGAGAAAAAGGAAAAAGAAATTGAGGATGTAAAAAACTTTGATCCAGCAAAGGATAAGAAGCCCCTTGAAGAAAGTATAGAAGAAGATAAGGAAAAAGAAAAAGCTAGTGAAGATAAAAAGAAAAAACTTGAGGAAAGCCTAGAAAAATCTAGTGAAGAATTAGATAAAAAGAAAAAAGCTTATGAGAAAGAAAATGCTCTTTTAGAAAGATATACAGCTGATTTGGCTAAGTATGAACAAGAACTTCCAAAAGCTAAAGAAGAAAGAGAAAAAATTCAAGAAAGTTTAAACAATATAATCGCTAATAAGACAAGCCTTATACAAGAAATCACTGATTTGAAAGCAAAAGAAAAGAAAAATGAAGTAGATAAAAAAGGGTTTGAGGATCAATTAAAGGTTGTTAATGCTAGTTATGAATTGAAAAAGGCTGAATTACAAAAATTGATAGATAAATATCCAGATTATGATTCTGATTTGGATAAAAACATTGAAAATAAAGAAAAAGAAATTAAAAAAATTGAAGATGAAATGTCTACTCTTGAAAAAAAAGTTAAAGAATTAGAGGAGGAAAAGACAAGAAATTCTGCAACTATCGCTGAAAAAGGCAAGGAAGTAGCAGACTTTGATAATAAAATTTCAGGCGAACAAGCAAAAATCGAAGAAAATAAAAGAAATATTCAAAATTTGAATACACATATTGAAAGGACAAAAGAAGCTAAACAAAACTATGAAGAGGCTAAAAAAGCTGGTAATCCTCCTCAAGGTGTTATTCCTAATTTTGATGAAATAATTGAAAATTCAAAAAAACAAATTCAAGAAAAAGAACTAGAAAATACAAATATACAAAATAAGATTGCGGAACTTTCAAATAAGAAAGAACAAGCTAAAAAAGATGCAATAGACTTAGCTAATAAAAATCAAGAACTTGATAAACAAATACAAGAAATAAAAACAAATATTAAGGCTAAAAAAGCTCAAATAGCACCAATTCAAAAAGAATTAGAAGAATTAGAAAAAAAATTAAATAATAAAACACCAAAAGATGTAATCGATAAAATTGAGCAATTAAAAAAAGATATAAAAGAACTTGAAAATAAAAAAATTGGTGGAGAAAGTGCATTAAATATTATAAAACAAGTAAAAGAAAAACTTGAAAAAGAAATTTCAGAAAAACAAGAAAAGCTTAAAGATTATGAAAATTTAGAGGCTAAAAAAGCTGAACTTGACAAAAAAATTGAGCGTTTAGAAAAAGAGATTGAAGATATAAAGAAAATCAAGCCAGAAACTGAAAAAAATGTCAATGAGCTTAAAGCAGCAAAAGAAGAACAAGAAAAACTTGTTGAAAAAGCTAAAGAAGAAGTAGATGCTGAAAAAGAAAATCTTAAAAATATTCAAAATAGCATTGAAGAAAAACAAAATAAATTAAAGGCTATAGACAACAAAGACCAAGCGATTAAAGCACTTGAAGAAGAAAAAGCAAAAATTCAAGAAAAAATTGACGCAAATAAGAAAGAAATAGAAGAATTAGAAAAAGAAAAAAATGCTAGCCAGGCTTTAAGTGAAAATACAGCAAATGAGATAAAAACTCTTAAAGAAAAACTTTTGAAATTAGAAGAAGAACAAAAGGCTGAAGATGAAAAAGAAAAAGAGTTAAGAGAAAAAATAAAAGAAATAGATGAAAAAATTAAGGGACTAGATTTGGAAATAAAAAATCTAAAAGCTGAAATTATTAAGAAGCAACAAATGTTAGCTGCTTTAGAACAAAAACCAATTGCTGATACAATTGACCCAATTCTTCCAAAAAATAAAATAAAAGTTAAAAATTTAGAAAAATTAACAGAAAAAGAAAAAGAGGAAATCAAAAATAAAATAAAAGACCTAAACAAAAATAATTTCCCAGAAAATACACAAGTAGAAGTAGATGAAAAAGGAAATGTAACAATAACATATCCAGATAATTCTAAAGATACAATTAATGCCAGCGATTTGGTTGAGAAAATGGCACAAGCACAAAATAATAAAACAGATGCTCAAAATAATCCAGCAGTAATTCCGGCTAAGACTTTGGTTAAAGATAAAAATAATTTGACTGATAAGGAAAAAGCAGAAATTGCTAGTAAGGTTAAAAAATCAAATCCAAAGGCTATCAACATCGAAGTTACAAAAAATGGTAGTGTAACAATAACATATCCAGATGGTTCAAAAAATATGATTGATGGCTCTAAGCTTGTAAGTGAAAAAGCAAAAGAAATCTCATCAAATTCTAAAAAAGCAAAACTTACACCAGCTAATAATAAAACAAAAAATGTTAAAACTGGAGTAGGTTCATCAGCAAGTATTTTGACAATCTTGGCAGGTTCTGTAGGCGGCCTATTTGTTTCTAAAAAAAGAAAAAATAAATAAATTCAATTTAATAGATGAAAACTTGGATAAGAATTTAAAAAATTACAAATAAAAATGGACTGTGCATTGCATAGTCCATTTTTAAATTTAAAATATTTTTATTAAATAAATTTTATTTGGAAAAATCCAACTTCATATCTCCATCTTTTATCCAGCCGATTTTTTTTATGAAATAATAAATTATTAAGGAAACAATGGCTGGAAGAATTATGTGCATAATTATTATAGTAAATAATAATTTTAAAAATGGGACATGGCTCATTGCTGTTAAAGTTGAAATTTGTCCTACCAAACCGCATGTTCCCATGCCGGCTCCTATGGGAGAGTTTTCTAGTTTAAAAATTATTGTTGAAAATGGTCCTAGTATTGCTGAGGCAAGTGTTGGCGGAATTAAAATTTTTGGATTTCTCATTATATTTGGCATTTGTAGCATACTTGTTCCAAGTCCTTGAGCGATTAGGCCTTGGGTTTTATTTTCTTTAAATGAAATTACTGCAAAGCCTATCATTTGACAACAGCAACCAATTGTCGCAGCTCCTGCCGCAAGTCCTGAAAGACTTATGGTCATACAAAGAGCAGCCGATGAAATTGGAAGAGTCAAAACAATCCCTACAATTACTGAAACAATAATCCCCATTATAAAAGGCTTTTGTCTTGTTGCATCCATTATAATTATTCCGATTTTTGTCATAAGCGTTTGGATAAAAGGTCCTACTAAATTTGCAATCATTACTCCGACTAAAACCGTCACAACTGGAGTTAAAACTATGTCGATTTTTGTTTCTTTTGAAATTATTTTTGCAATTTCTACGGAGATTAATGTTGCGATAAAAACTCCCATTGGACCTCCCAATTTATTTGCAGAAAGTCCTACAATTGTTGATGAAAATAAAATTAATCTGTCAGCGTTTAAAGCGTAGGCGATTGATACGGCGATTGCAGGTCCTGTGGCTTCTTGGGCAAGGGGCCAAATTGTTTCTGACAAAAATTTAATGTCAAAAGATTTGCCGATTGTGTTTAAAATTGTTCCAACCAAAAGAGTTGCAAAAAGTCCGAAAGCCATTGAGCCTAGAGCATCAATAAAATAAACTTTTGCCGATAAACTTATTCCTTTTCTTTTTAAAAATTCTTTCATTTTTTCCTCCTAATCATTAAAAACTATTTTATTATATAAATTATTATTTGTAAATATTCACAAAAATCGGTCATCTTCTTATATTTATTTAATTAATTTGTATTTTGTCAAACAACTATATATTTTGAAAATAAAATTAAAAACCAAGAAGTTTTAATTGATTGTAAAAATTAAAAATATATTCTTTATATTTTTGCTTATAAAATTTGATAGAAAATTCAATTAATATTGGTATAATTTTTAAAAAAAGGAAGTGAATTATGGAAAAAGAAAAACCATTTATTTATATAGATACAAATTTTACTTTATCAGAAATTTTGATGCTTAAAATGGCATTTAATTCTAATGAATTTGAAATTGTTGGAATTTCTTCTGTAAGCTCTTTTATGGATTCAAAATTTGCCGCAAAAAATATTCTTTCTATGGCAAATATGGAAGATTTAATTTTGCCTATTTGTGAGGGCTCATCTTCTAATTTGAAAAATCAAGAAATTTTGATTAGGGGAGAAAATTCTTTGATTTTTGACAAGACAAAAGATTATTTATCTGATGCAAGTCCTGAAGATTTTTTATATGATTTGGCGAAAGATTGTGGAAGGCTTGATATTATTGCGACAGGTCCTCTTACAAATATAGCAAAAGCAATAATAAAATATGATGATTTTATTTCATACATTGACCATATTTTTATTTTGGGTTCAAATTTTTCTTCTGGAGATATTACAAAAAATTCAGAATTTAATTTTTTTACCGACCCAAAGGCTACAAATATTGTTTTGAAAGAAGATATTGAAACTTTTATTTTGCCAATAGATATTTCGAATTCATTGACCTTGCCTGATGAAATTTTGAAAAAATCAACTTCTGATCCTGTTTTTGAAAATATCAAAAATCTTTATAAATTTTATCCAAAAAATGAAAGGGAAATAAAGGCAGGGATTTTGCTTTATATGGTTTTGAAACCACAAGCATTTATTTTTGAAGAAAAAGCTATCAAGGTAAATGAAGATTTTGATAGGGGAAGTATTGTTGAAATTAATTCAAAAAATAAAAAATATATAGCAAACAGGGTAAATGAAGATACATTTTTTGATTTTTTATTTGATAGGCTTGGCTTATGAAATTAAAAAAACCGGGACAAAGAATTTTTAAAACAGCTTTGGCTGTATTTTTATCTTTTACATTTTCGCATTTTAGATCGGCAAATGCCTTGCCATTTTATTCTGCCATAGCTGCTATAATTTGTACAAAAAATGACGTAAATGGCTCAATTAATATTGGATTAAATAGGATTTTGGGAACTTGCATTGGAGGCTTTGTAGGATTTTTATATCTTTTATTTGTTAGGAAAAATTTTACAAATGACATAGGAAATTATTTTTTGATTTCTATAATAATGGCATTTTTAATTTGGATTTTATCATCAATGGATAAGCCAAATGCAATTTCTATTATGTGCATTGTTTTTGCATCTGTTTCAATAAATCATTATGGAGAAAATTTTGGAGCTATAAATTTTGCCCTAAATAGAACTTTGGATACATTGGTAGGAGTTGTAATTGCAATTTTGGTAAATTCAATTGATTTTGAAATTTTAAAATATATTAAATACAAAAGACAAAAAGATGAGAGATAAACTCTTGTCTTTTTTTAATCCACTTTTCTATGGTAAAATAGTAATGAATACATTTTGTATTTAAAAAATTAAGGAGTACGTATGCTAAAAGTAGAAAGATTAAGTAAAAGTTTTGGAGATCTTCTTGCTTTAAATAATCTTGATTTTGAAGTGAAAGATGGAGAACTTTTTGGAGTTATAGGACAAATGGCGCTGGGAAGTCAACACTTTTTAGGTGTATAATGAACTTTTATTCAAAGTATGATGGCAAGATTACTTATAATGGCAAAAAATTTTCTAAAGTTCCTTTAGAAAAAATAGGATTTTTGCCAGAAGAAAGATCACTAGATTCAAAAAGAAAAGTAGAAGATCAAATAAGATATTTTGCGAAATTAAATAAAATGGATAATATTTCTGATGAAAAATTAAAAGAATGGTTTGATTATTTTGAAATTGATGGGAAATTATCATCAAAAATCAAGGAGCTTTCAAAAGGAAACCAACAAAAAGTTCAACTTCTTTGTGCTTTAATTTATAGGCCTGAGTTTGTAATTTTGGATGAGCCTTTTTCAGGACTTGATCCATATAACATCAGACTTCTTGAAAAAATAATCAAAGATGTAAACAAAGAGGGAACGACAATTATGTTTTCATCTCACAACATGGAAAATGTGGAAAGTCTTTGCAAAAAATTGATAATGCTTAAAAAAGGAAATATTGTTTTGAATGGTTCGCCTCAAGAAATTAGAAATTCTTACGAAAGAAAAAAGATTGTAGTCGAATCAAGTGAGGATTTATTTTTCTTAAACGATGAAAATATAGAAATGATTAGCCAAGATGGTAATAAGTGGACTTTTATTTTAAAAAATGAAGATTACGCAAAAGTTATTTTCAAAAAAATTGTAGATAATATTGGCTTTGTTCCATATTTTGACCAATCGCCTCCTACATTAAATGAAATTTTTGCAAGAAAGGTGGAAGAAAATGAATAGATTTATGACTGTATCAGTTGATACTTTAAAAAAACACCTTAAATCTCCTACTTTTTGGATTATGGTTCTTATGCCTTTTATTATGGCGGTAGTTATTGGAATAATTTCCTACATTTCTTACTCAACCAAAACTCCAGACACAATTGCAGTTGTAACGGAAGAAAAATACAAGAAAAATTTCCATAATAATCCTATGGTAGATTTTGAATTTAAAGAAAAAAATGAGGCGAAAAAAGCTCTTGATAACAAAGATATTTCAGCTTATCTTGAAGTGAAAAACAAAGATGGACTTTTAAATTTTGATTATTATGGAGATACAACAGCAAGAACTCCAATGCTTGTAATAAATTCTTTGGCAGAGGATATGCAAAGAAAAGAAAATTTGAAAAATTCAAATATTGACGCCAAGCAAAATGCAATAATTAGCCAAAAACCAGAAGTTAATCTTCACGAAATAAAAGATAATTTGAAAAATCCAGGAAATATGCTAGCCCTATTTGCTACAATTTTTGTAATGTATTTTGTTTTAATTTTTTATTCACAAATAATAATGCAAGATATTGCAGTTGAAAAAGGCACAAAAATGCTAGAATTTATTTTCTCATCAGTAAAAGCTGGCACTTATATGGCAGGAAAAATTTTTGGAACAATTCTTGCAATGCTAGTTCATTTTGGAATTTATTTAGCCTTGGGACTTGTTGGATTTGCCATAATTAAATTTACAGGATTTTATGAAAAAATAAAAACCATGCTAGGATTTAATATTTCTGAAATTTTTGAAGGAATAAATTATAAATTAGTTGGAGAAATAGTTTTATTTATGGTTTTGGGATTGATTTTATATATAATTCTTTCAGCAATGCTTGGCTCTTTGGTACAAAAGCAAGAAGATGCAGGCAAAATGGCAACGCCAATTATGCTAATAATTATGTTTTGCTATTTTATTTCCACATCATTTGTAGGAAGTGAGCCAAATAATTTTATAAAAATCCTATCCTACATCCCATTCTTATCAACATTTTTTATGCCGATGAGATTGATTTACGAAAACGCAAGTCTTTTCCAAGGAATGATTTCCCTAATAATATTATTAGGAGGAATAGTTCTAATGTATATAATTTCAGCAAGAGTTTACAAGAAAAATATCCTAAATTATTCAACAGATAAGCTATTTGGAAGAGGAAAAAAATTAAAAATTAAAAAGAAAAATAAATAAAAAAGTGGATGTTGCAAATTGTAAATTACTATCGTCCTATTATCATAGATTTTTTAAAGCTTCGTACTGAGCTTATCGCTTTATTTATGCGAAACTTTATTAGAATTTCCTATGATTATTTTGAAACGATTTAATCATTTTGCAACATCCTTTTTTATTTAAAAATTTTATTAAATTTTTGCCTTTATAACCATCAAATCACTATCGTCTATTGCCTTTAAGGCGTGCATTTCATTAGCTTCCATAGATATTATATCGCCAGGAACTATAATCTCATTTCCATTTTCTCCAACGAAATCAACCTTGCCCTTATAAATTACAACCACTACGTTTTTATCTGACTTATGGCTTGGAATTTCCTCACCTTGTTTGATTTGTAGGTGGGTGATTTGTAGTTTGTCTTCGTCTAGCAAATGTTCAAATTTACCATCTAAAATATTTGCACTTAATTTTTTCATAAAGCCTCCTTATTGCTAATATTTATTATTTCATTCCACTATAAAATTTTCTAAAGTATTCTTTGGATAATTTTTTTTAGTTCTGGCAGGGTTTCTTCCTTAAAAAATTTATTTTTAGCCATCCACCTATTATTTAAAGGACTTGGATGGACTAGGGGAAAGTACTCTGGTAAGTAATCTTTAAAATTTCTTACTGTCTCTGTTAGGTTTTTATTAAAATCATCCTTTAGGTAAAATTTCTGTGCATAGGCACCTATCAATATAGTTAAATTTATATTTTTAATCTCTTCAAGTAGGAGAGGATGATATTCTTTTGCTATAAATTTTCTAGGAGCCCTGTCACCACTTTTTCCCTTGCCGGGATAATAAAAATCCATGGGTATTATTGAAAAGTTTTTGCTATGAAGGGTATCCATACTTATACCTAGCCAATCAACCAGATTTTCTCCGCTTTTATCATTAAATAAAATCCCACTTTTCTCAACTTTTTTGCCAGGAGCCTGACCAATTATTAAAATCTTAGAATCTTTATTTAACTGAAAAATTGGACTGATTCCCATTTCCGTATAAGATTTATTTCTAGGATCATCCTTTAATTTTTTAACTACATCTTCTATTTTCATAAAAATCCTTACTATTTTTTCAAGATATACTTATCCATTTTGTATAATATTTTTTATTTTTTGTAAATTCTATAATTAATTCCACCAACAAGATCAACTCCATAAGGGGAATTATCAAAATATCCTTTCAAAAATTCGTACCTATATTCATGATATGGAGAAATTTCTTCTTTTAATTCAAAACCATTTTTATTAATTTCGAAAGCTTCATGGTGGTCGTGGCTGTGGCCTCCTTCACAAGTATTTGAAAGAGAATCTTCTGGATTTATAAAATCTTTGAAATACTTCGCATGAGTATTTACATTTGTAATTAAAAATAAATCATCATTTTCATCTATTGTTGCAGAAAGTCCATTATCACATGGCATTCCATCAAGAATCATGGTATTTAAATCTTGAAAAATTTCATTATAATCAGAAAAATTTTTTCCGACTGCTTGTTTTTTTCCGAAATTAAATAATTTTTCTTTGGTATTTTTGCTATTTTTAATTGCAAAGGCAAGTCTATTTTCTACAACATCAATTTTTGAATCAAGCCAGCCGTGAATATTTTCTTGGTCGATTAAATTTTCCAAATTATCAGTTGAAACTGGTTTAATTTTTTCGTCAATTTCTTCTGTTTTTCCATCTAAAAGAAAATTTGTAATTTTATCTTGAAATTTTATTTTTTCGTACATCATGTAGTGTATCGGTCCTAAAAATTCGCTCATATATAACTCCTTTTTGTTTTTAATTTATTATATAAAAAATTCAAATTAATTTCTGTAACTAATGTTACATTTTTAATTTTATAGAAAAAAATTGAATTTTAAATTTGAAAATGGATATTTATAAAATATTTTATAGAAAAATGATATATTTACACATTTTCCTTTGTATTATATAATTAGTTTGTGATAGAAAAACGTAGAAATAAAAATAGGAGGACTCATGAATAAATTATCTACAAAAAAACTTACATATACAGGACTTTTTATAGCCTTGGTATTTATTTTTTCAGCATTTTTTCAAATACCACTCAAAACGCCAATGGGAGATACAAGATTTCATTTAGGAAATGCCTTTTGTCTTTTGGGAGGAATAATTTTAGGGCCAGGACTTGGAGGACTTGCAGCAGGAGTTGGTTCAGCAATATTTGATTTAACAAATCCACTTTATTTTGCATCAGCACCATTTACATTTATAAATAAATTCATGATGGGCTTTGTGGCAGGGTTGATTTTTCATAAAACAAAAATAAAAAAAGAAAAAGCAAAAGCAGCTCTTGCAGGATTTTTTGGACAAATAACTTATATTATTCTTTATTTGTTATACACTTTTATAAAAAATAAAGTTGCTATGGGATTGTCATTTGAAGCAAATATGGTAGAAGTTGTACAAAAACTTGGAGTTTCTTCAATAAATGGAGTTATTTCTGTAATAATAACAGCTATTTTTGCAATGGCACTTTTAAAAAGAGTTAAAATGGACTAGAAATAGTCCTTTTTTAAATGCTGATTTTTTATTTTCTTATTTTTAAATTTTAATTTTTTTAATGTATTAAATTAATACTTCGTAGACTTAGGGCGGAAGGAACAGGGGACTTCCGATTGTCCCCTTTTTCCTTCCCCCTAAGAACCCCCATCTTTATAACCCCTTAACCGGCCCTTGCAGGGAGCATAAATCAGAAAGAAACTTACGTTTCTTTCGTTTTATAAATTTATTATCCGAATTTAATAAGTATATAGGCCCAAAATAAATAAATTCAAAGTTCATTAAAAGAGAAAAAATAACTCACTAACGTTCAAACAATTTTTTCTCTAATAATTCACTTGAATTTATAATTATTTTTAAATAGCTCTTAAATTTCAAAAACTTGAAAGAAGCGTTAGCTTCTTACAAAACCAGCTCCATGCAATGGTCGTTTGCAGGGGGGCAAAAAAGTGGGGGTTTTAGGGATATAATTAGCTTGAAATTGTGCCAGTGGTACAATTTCAATAATTATACCGCGGACTTTATTCGTAGTTTTAATTTGAAATTGAATTTTGATTTAAGATTTCTTTAAATTTAAAAAGCAAGTCAGCGTGGAAAAAGGGGGAGAATCGAAACTCCCCCATTTTCTCCCCTAACATAACGAAGAATTAATTTAATTAAATATTTTATTTTAAAATTAAAAACAAAAATAAATTCAATACCAGTCCCCTTGTTTGGGTATAATTATTAAAGAAAAGATAAGAAGAAAAGTGAAAGGATTTTATATGGTTTATAAAAGATTTGATGATAAATTAGTTATTAGATTAAAAAAGGGCGACAAGCTTGTTGAATCTGTTAGGGAAATTTTGGAAAAGGAAAATGTAAAGGCTGGTTTTTTAACTGGAATTGGTGCTACTGATAATCTTGATATTGGTCTTTTTGATCCTGAAACTAAGGATTATAATATAAAAAAATATGAAGAAGATTTAGAAATTGCAAATCTTTGTGGAAATATTTCTAATAAAGACGGTAAGCTTTATACTCATTTTCACATCACTTGTGGCAAGGCAAAAACAAATGCTCTTACGGGAGATATTGCAGGGGAAGCAATTGCAGGTCATTTGAATGAGGCTATTATTTCTTTAACTGCGGAAATTTTTGTTACAATTATTGATGGCGATATTAATAGAAAATTTGATGAAGAATTGGGATTAAATTTAATTGAGTTTTAGTATGGATTATTTTATATTTGATATGGACGGAACTATGTTTGATACGGAAAATTTTTATTATCAAACATGGCGTGAGATTGCAAAAAAGAATAATTTTTCTTTTGATTTAGAAGATAAGATTCTTCTATCTGGCAGAAAAATGGATGAATCTATTTCTTATATGGTTGAAAAATTTTATATGGATAGGCAAAAAGCTGTAGAAATTAGAAAAGATTTAAATGATTTGAGGGAAGAAAAATTTGAAAAAATTGATTATTCTTTAAAAAAATCTGGTTTGGTGGAATTGTTGGATTATTTGAAAAAAAATAATAAGAAACTTGCTCTTGCATCTTCTTCTGAAAAAGACAGGGTAGATTTTTTGGTTGATAGGGAAGGGGTGAGAAATTATTTTGATTTGATAATTTCTTCGGATAATATTGTTGAAGGCAAACCAAATCCTGAAATTTTTAATTTTGCTATGGAAAAATTAAATGCTGACAAAAATAAAACTTATATTTTGGAAGATTCTCTTTCTGGGATAAAAGCTGCGAAGGCAAGCGGAGCTGTGGCAGTTTTGATAGTTGATTTGGACGATAGTGAGCTTATAAAAAATGAAGCAGATTTGGTATTTTCGTCTTTGGAAGAATTTTTGGATTTTTTAAAAACTAAAAATAATATTGATACAAGAAATAAAGATTTTTCTTTATCTTGTCCATCTTGTAAGGAAAAATTTACAAAATCTTTGCCTACAGCAATATTTTCTCTTAATGACAAAGATTTTATAGAAAATGTAGGTCTTGTTGAATGTCCATCTTGTAAAAAATTATTTAAATTAAATTATAGATATGTTTATACGGATAATGACAAGAAGTTGATGTTTGTAAATGATCCTAAATTTATCCAAAAAAGAAATCAACTAGCCTTCAAATCTTCTCTAAAAATTCTGGATAGGTTAAATAAAAATAAGGCAGAAGATTTTATAATAAGAATGTGCAAAAACGACCTTGATTTGAAGGAAAAAATTTCTATTTTCGATGATGGGAAAATTGATAATATAATTGAAATAATGAAATTTGTCCTAATTCAAAGTCCAGATTTTAAATTTAAAAAAGAAGATATTTTGGCTATGCACTATAAAAATAATGAATTTATAATTGTAACAAAAAATGGCAAATTCAAAATGCCATTTGTGGATGATCTTTATCAAACTTTGTATGACAAATATATAGCCTTTGTTGATGTCAAAGAAACATCAATGATCGACCAAGTTTGGGCGAGAGAAATTGTAAAAGAAATATGAAAATATATTTAGAAAATGAAAATCAAAGAAAAATTGTATATGATATTTTAAATATTTTTTATGGCAAAGAAGATTTTTCTTTTGTTGAAAAAAATCCTGATATATTGATAAAAAATGGACTTATTGAAAGTAAAAATAAGTCCTACTTTTTTGATTCAAATTTAAAATTAAAACAAATTCTTTTTGAAATTTTGGAAAAAGAAAGCAAAAAAACTTCTGATTGGGGAATTTTGACAGGGTCAAAACCTTCAAAACTTTTAAAAAATCATAGCTTTGATGATTTGAAAAATATTTATAAGTTAAAAGATAATAAAATCAATTTATTAAAAGCTATAAAAGAAAGTCAGGACAAATTAAAATTTGATGCAAAAGATTTTAATCTTTATATAAATATTCCATTTTGCCCTCAAAGGTGCAGGTATTGTTCTTATCCGACTATTGTGTCAAACACAGTAGAAAAAAATCTTTATGTAGATTTTTTATTAGAAGAAATTTCAAAAATTAATTTGCCAAAAAAAATGGATACAATTTATCTTGGAGGAGGAACGCCATCAAATTTATCTGTGAAAGATTTGGATAGGATTTTGTCTTTAATCAACGAAAAATTTATTTTCAATGAATTTACACTTGAAGCAGGCAGGGAAGATACCCTTGATTTTGAAAAATTAGCTTTGTTTAAAGAAAAAAATGTAGGAAGAATTTCCTTAAATCCCCAAACTTTTAGCGGGAATGTTTTGGAAAATATAAATAGACCAATCAATTTTTATAATTTTATAAAAATTTATGACTATGCCAAAAAACTTGGTTTTATTGTGAATATGGATTTTATAGTTGGACTTTATGGAGAAAATAGAGAAAGTTTTTCTAAAAATTTTGAAATTTTAAAAAAATTAAAGCCAGATAATATAACCTTCCATGCACTGGCTCAGAAAGTTGGCTCAAAATATTTCGAAGAAAATATAAATGGAAATGAAAGCGAAAGTATAAAAATTGCAAAGGATATAGAAATTTTTACAAAAGAAAATTCCTATAAGCCCTATTATCTTTATAGGCAAAAAAATATAATAGGAAATTTGGAAAATATTGGTTATGAAAAAGAAAATACTTCTCAACGATATAATATTTTAATAAATGAAGAGCTTGAAAATATTATAGGCCTTGGCATGAATGCAAATTCAAAATTGATGAATGGAAAAAAATATAGAAATGAGAGAAATCTTAGAGATTATTATAAAAATATAGAAAAAGAAATTTATGATAAAAATAAATTAATAGAAAATTTTATTAATAAGCCTTTACATTGAGGCTTATTTTTATTTTTTAAAATATATAATTTTATGTGATAGAATAAAAAGAGAAGAAAGTTAGGAGTGAATATGGAAAAAAATATAAAACTTGTAGCTATTGACCTTGATGGAACTCTTTTAAATTCGGATAAAAAAGTTTCTAGGAAAAATTTTGAAATTATTAAAAAGTTGAGAGATAAGGGGATTTTTGTAGTTATTGCTACTGGAAGGCCTCTTGGTGGATTTTCTTGGATACTTGATGATTTGGAATTAAATTCTGATGATGATTATTCTATAACAAATACTGGCTCTCTTATAATTAAAAATAAGGACAAGTCGGATGTTTCAAAAAAAATATTAAGCATGGGAGATTATTTAAATCTTAAAAAGATAATAAACGATAGGCTCCAAATAGGAATCTACAATAAATATAATTTGTATAGCAATAGTGAAAAGGTAAATAAACATTTTTTATTTGAATCTGAAATTTTGAGAATGCCTATTGAAAAAATTGATGAGAAAGATATGAGTCAAAGGGTTGATAGGATTACCATAACTGGAAACAAAGATGCTGTTGATGAATTTGAAAAAAATTATAATGAAAAACTTTTAAAAACTTATCAAACAGTAAGAAATGTGCCAGAAGTTTTTGAAGTTTTGCACAAGGAGGCTGACAAGGGTCAGGCTTTAAAAAGATTGTGCGAAATTTTAAATGTAGATTTAAAATCAACGCTTGCTATTGGCGATTCAAATAATGATAAAACTATGTTAAATATGGCAGGAGTTTCTGCAACTTGTGGAAATGGGAGAGAAAGTGTTAAAGAAATGGTTGATATTGTTTCAAATTATTCAAACGACGAAGACGGAGTTTGTGATATTTTAGAAAAAGTATTTTTTGCCAATTAAAATTGAAAAGAGCGAAAAAACCAGTATTATATGATTAGTTATTTATGTAAGATTTTTCTAAAATCTTACATATTTTTATGTTAAAATAAATTTTGTAAAATAAAAAAGATAGGAAGTATTATGAGTAAATTTTGCTCTCTAGCTTCAGGATCTTCGGGAAATTCTGTTTTTGTTGAACACAAAGGATCAAAAATTTTGATTGATTGTGGTTTTTCGGGAAGAAAAATTGAAAATCTTTTATCTCAAATTGGCGAAAATCCAAAAAATTTGGATGCGATTTTTTTAACTCATGAACACATCGACCACGTAAAGGGAGCATCTGTCATGAGCAGAAGATATGATATTCCAATTTATGCCAACAAGGGAACCTGGCTTTCTTTTATAAAAAATGCTGGGAAATTAAAAGATGAAAATATAAAAATTTTCAAATCGAATTCTTTTTTTAATTTCAATTCTTTTGATATTTTTCCAATATCAATTCATCACGATGCAAGTGAACCGGTTGGTTTTATTTTGTATTTGGATAATAAAAAAATTACGGTTTTGACTGATACGGGAATAATTGATGAGAGAATTTTAAATGAGATAAAAGGATCAGATGTTTATTATTTTGAGGCAAACCACGACCTTGATGCCTTAAAAAGAGGTCCCTATACTTATTCGATGAAAGTTAGGATTATGGGAAAGATGGGACATTTATCAAATGAACAATCGGCAAAATCTTTGGCTGATGCCCTTCAAGGCAAAAATGAAAAAATTTTTCTTGCTCACTTGTCTGAAACAAATAATTCAGAACAGCTTTGCAAAATAACTGTAGATAATTACCTAAAATCCTGTGGACTAGACACAAATAAAGATATACAATTGGAAGTTGCAAAAAGAAATGAACCTTCAAGTTTAGTGGAGTTATGATGGAATTAGTAGAAATTGAAAGATCAATTATAAAAAAATATAGAAAAGAGCTTTGGTCAAAATTTATAAAAGCTGTAAAAAAATATGAATTAATAAATGAAGGCGATAAGGTCGCTTGTGCGATTTCTGGTGGAAAAGATTCGCTTTTGACAGCAAAACTTGTTGAAGAATTGCACAAACATTCAAATGTAAATTTTGAAGTTGAATATATTTGCATGGATCCAGGCTACGATAAAGAAAACAGAGATTTGTTGGAAAAAAATTTAAAATATTTAAATATTCCAGCAAAAATTTTCGATTCGGATGTTTTTGAAATTAGCGAAAAAATTTCTGGAGACTATCCTTGTTATATGTGTGCGAGAATGAGGAGGGGATTTTTATACGCCAAGGCAAAAGAGCTTGGTTGTAATAAAGTTGCCTTGGGCCATCACATGAACGATGCAATCGAAACGACTTTGATGAATGTTTTGTATGCTGGAAATTATAAAACAATGAAGCCAAAACTTTTGGCGCAAAATTTTGATGATATGGAGCTTATAAGACCCATGTATTTTATAGAAGAAAAAGATGTAATAGCTTGGCGTGATTATGTAGGATTAAGTGCCTTAAATTGTGCTTGCACTGTTACAAAAAAAAGTGAGTCTTATACAAGAAAAAAAATAAAAAATCTTATTGAAGATTTAAAAGAAGAAATACCAAATGTAGAAAAATCAATCCTAAGATCAGCTGAAAATGTAAATTGCGATATGGTTTTGGGATATAAAATAAATGGTAAAGAACATTCATTCATGGAGGAATTTGAAAAATGATTTTAGATTTATTAAAAGTAATAATTCTTTCTATTGTAGAAGGAGTTACAGAATTTTTGCCTGTTTCATCAACAGGTCATCTTATTTTGGTAAATGAGTTTGTAAAACTTGAACCAGAAAAATTTGCCAACGCCTTTAATGTAATAATTCAACTTGGAGCAATACTTTCAGTAGTTGTTTTGTATTTTTCTAAATTAAATCCTTGGGATTTTGAAAAAACAAAAAGATATTTTCCAAAAAATTATGCGAAATTAAATGGCCAATCAAAATTTTATTATAGATTAACTCATCCTTACAAAGAAACAATTGAGCTTTGGAAAAGAGTTATAGTTGGAGTAATACCAGCAGGAATTTTGGGATTTTTATTTGACGATATAATTGATGAGTATTTATTTAATCCAATGGTTGTTGCCCTTATGCTTTTTGTTTGGGGTATTGGAATAATTTCAATTGAAAATAAAAACAAAAAAGAAAACAGACAAAGAGTCGATAATATTTCATTAATTTCTTATAAAACTGCATTTTTTATCGGATGTTTCCAAGTTCTTGCAATGATTCCAGGAACATCAAGGTCAGCTGCAACAATAATTGGAGCAATGATTTTGGGACTTTCAAGATCAGCTAGTGCAGAATTTTCATTCTTTTTGGCAATACCAACTATGCTTGGAGCAACTCTTTTAAAAGTTGTAAAAAACGTATCAGGATTTTCAGGATATGAATGGATTTTAATTCTTATAGGAATGATTTTAAGTTTTATCGTTGCTTATATAGTAATTAAGAAATTTATTTCTTACGTACAAAAAAATGACTTCATTATTTTTGGAAAATATAGAATTGTCCTTGCAGTAATTGTATTTTTATATTTTCTAATAATTAAATAAAATTTTAAAAAATAAAAGGTGGGGAAACCCGCCTTTTTGCTTTGGCAAAACTTTAAAAAATTTTCCTTATAGTGTAAAATTAGAATAAGAGTTTTGAAAAATAGAAATAATTTAAATAAAAATAAATTACAGAAATTTCGGAGGAGATAATGAAAAAGAAACAATCAGTACTTAGCGTAATACCAAAGGCTTTGGTTTTTGGCCTTATAATTGGAATAGGATTTTATTTTTTGTTTGATAAGTTTGGTATAAAAACTTATAAGGCTCAATCAAAAATCCTTACAACCTCTAATGAAAAAATAAAAGATGATGATAAAACTGCTTACACTTATGCAGAAACTGTAAATTCAAATGCTATCAAAAAAAGGGTAATTGAAAATTTAAAACTTGATATGGATCCTGGCGAACTTGACAAAAAAATTCAAATACAAGCAATTGCCAACACCCATATTTTAAATATAAATGTAAAAGATTCTATAAAACTTAGGGCAGAAGATATAGCAGATGAATATGCAGAAATTACAGTTTCAGTAATTAATCAACTTTACAAAGCTGATGCAGTAGTAATTGACAAGGCTTATCCAAATGCAAGTTTAGCAAAAACGAGCGAAAAAGATTCACTAAAAGTTGGACTTGCAGCTTTTATAACATATTTTATTTTCGGTTCACTTGTAGTTTCAATTAGAAATTCAAAAAATAATGATGAGGGAGATTATATAGAAGAAAAAGAAATTAGAAAAGTCGTATTTACAAAAGATGATGATAAAGAAGAATACGATTATGAAAATGATTATGATAATGTAAAAGAATCTTATATAAATGAAGATGGAAATTTAGTACAAGAATACTACGACGACGAAGACAATGAATTATCCCAAGATATAAATTCTAATGAAGATTTATCAGCTGAGGAAGATGAAGATTTTAGATTATATCAAAACAAAGAAAACAACAAAGACTATACAATAATTGCAGATATGCCAAAATATGATGATGGTGATTTAGATGTTTAATAAAAATAAGGCGAATAAGATAGAAAAATCTTTTGAATCCTTAAAAAATAATTTTTTGAAAATTGCAGATAAAAATTCTTTGGTACAATTTGTATCATCAAATGAGAAGATAAACAAGTCATCTTTGATTTTAAATTTAGCTAGAGCATTGGCAAAAGATAATTACAAGGTAATTATTATAGAAGCTGATTTTAGAAATCCAATGATGGGAGATTTGTGTGATATTGAATTTGATAGGGGATTTTTTGATATTTTGGAAAAGGAAAAACCCTATGAAAATTTCATAGTAAAAGATCATTTCCAAAAAAATCTTGACCTAATCCTCGCACCAGACCAAAGAGAAATAAATCCAAGCATTTTAAACTATGATAGGATAGAAAATATTTTTGATTCTCTAAAAGAAAAATATAATTTTATATTTTTGGATACAGCAGATAACGAAAAATACGACGATGCAAATTTTTATCCAAGACTCGCAGATTCAGTAATAGTTTTTGCCAGAAAAAAAGATTTTAGAAGAAAAAAATTAAATGCATCAATAAGAAAACTTGAAAATGTAAATGCCCAAATTTCGGGAATAATAACAACAGATAATTAAGGAGGAAAAATGAAAAAGAAAATTTTATTAATATTAGCCTTAAGCTTAACACTTTCAGCATGTTCAAAAGAAGAATATGTATCCCAAAGACATCCAGAAGAAAGTGAACCATCAAATAAAGTTTCAACAGAAGTAACCTTCAAAAAGAAAAACGAAACAAACGAAAATTCTTCTTCAAATAATCTTGCAAGTCTAAAAAATCTTGATGAAAAAAATAAATCAAACGAAACAGAAGACAAAAAAGAAACAAAAGAAGAAAAGAAAGATAAGAAAAATAAAAAAGAAAAAGACAAAGAGCCAAAACAAGCTTATGGAATATTTACAGTAAAAGATATTTCAAATATAAGAAGACAAACAAACACAGATTCAGAAATTGTAGCAACAATCCAACCCGGAACACAAATAGAAAGATCAGAAATAGTAGGCGAATGGTCAAAAGTAAGCTATGGAGAATACCAAGGCTATATTTTGACAGAGCTTTTAGATGATGTAGAATAAAAATTAGCTTGGTTTTAACCAAGCTTTTTTTATTTATATATCTTGACACTTTTCAACTGTTAAGGTACACTATGAACAGTAGGAGGAATAAATGGATATTAAGATCAAATACTCGAGTAAAGATCCCATATATTTACAAATTAAAAATCAAATAAGAGATGCAATTTTAAATGATGAGATAGAAAAAGACAAAGCCCTTCCTTCTATTAGACTTTTGGCAAAAGAGCTTAGAGTCAGTGTAGCTACAACGAAAAGGGCTTATGATGAACTTGAAAAAGATGGACTTATTAATTCTGTTCCTGGGAAAGGAAATTTTGTAAAAGATCAAAATCCAGAATTGATCAGGGAAAAATTTTCTATAAAAATTGAAGACCATCTAAAAGAAATTATCAAATTATCTAAACTTGCAGGAATTTCAAAAAAAGAAATTATTTCTCTTATAGATATATTGGAGGAAGAAGATGAATGATATATTAAAAATAAAAAGCCTTAGCAAATCTTTGAATGATTTTTATCTTGGACCTTTGGATTTAAATATCAAAAGAGGATCTATTGTTGGATATATTGGAGAAAATGGAGCTGGAAAATCTACTACAATCAAATTGATTTTGGGCGATATGAAAAAAGATTCTGGTGAAATTTATATTTTTGGCAAAAAAATTGAAGATTTGACTGAGGATGAGAAGAAAAAAATTGCCTTTGTTTTTGAGGATTTTTTCTTTCCTCAAGAGTTAAATATTAAAGAAGTTGAAAAATTTCACTCCATGTATTATGGAAATTTTTGGGAAAAAGAAACTTTTGATAGGCTTTTAAAAAGATTTAATCTTCCAGAAAAAAAGAAAATTTCTACTTTTTCAAGGGGAATGAAGATGAAATTGTCTTTAATTTTGGCATTAAGCCATAAGGCAGAGCTTTTGATTTTGGATGAGGCAACAAGTGGGCTTGATCCTGTGGCAAGAGATGATATTTTGGATATACTTTTAGAATTTATCCAAGATGAAAACAAAAGCATTATGATTTCGTCCCATATTTTATCAGATTTGGAAAAAATTGCAGATGAAATTGCCTTTTTGCATAGGGGAAAGCTAATTTTTGTTGAAAATAAGGATAAATTAAAGGAAGATTATGGTCTAGTTTCTCTTTCAAAAGAAGAATTTGAAAGTCTTGATAAAAATTCCATAATTGCAGTTAGAGATCATAAATTCGGAAAAGAATGTTTGGTTAAAAAAGAATTAATTCCTCAAAATCTTGAAGTAGAAAATGTGAGTATAGAGGAAATTATGGTTTATATGATAAAGGAGAAATACAATGAAAGCCTTGATATATAAAGATTTGATTTCAATAAAAAACGCCTTGCTTTTACAATTTGTAATAATAATTGGCTTGGGCATTTATTTTTACAAAGAAAATCAATTGGTTTTAATTCCCTTATTTTTTATCCTAATTCCAATAATACTTTTGGGAATGGTCTTTGGAATTGACAACCAATATTCAACAGATAAATATTTGATTTCAAGTGGAATTTCAAGGAAAAAAATTGTATTTTCAAGATATACCATAATTTGGTTTATGTCAATTTTTGCAATGGCCTTGTCATTTGTTGTAGGATTTAATAAAAACCCACTTACAAAAGAAATTCCACTAATTTTAATATTATCATCCCTATTTTTCATAACAAGCATAGTTGGAGTTGTTGAACTTCCATTAATGTATAAATTTGGGGCAGAAAAAGCAAGACTTGTTTTTGTAATTTTATATTTTCTAGTATTTGCATTTTTCTCAACTGTTTCATCAAATAAAGAATGGCTTTTGGAATATGTAAATAAGGGCTTAACAATGGATAAAACACTTTTATCCCTAATAATTTTTGCCATAACAATAATAGTCCACTCAATTTCAGTTTTTATTTCCATAAAAATTTTTGAAAATAAAGAACTTTAATTTGCTTATAAAAATAAATATAAAATAAGAATCTTTTTTAGACGCTTGTAAAAAATTGTTGAATAAAGGATTCTTATTTTTTTATTTTTAAATATATTATCT
The DNA here is from genome assembly GCF_001812365.1 of Anaerococcus sp. HMSC065G05. Taxonomy (NCBI): domain Bacteria; kingdom Bacillati; phylum Bacillota; class Tissierellia; order Tissierellales; family Peptoniphilaceae; genus Anaerococcus; species Anaerococcus sp. HMSC065G05. The sequence goes on along the minus strand of NZ_KV808700.1, from coordinate 24,078 downwards.
ATAAATTAAGCTTTAAATCGTTGAAATTTTATCGATAATTCATATAGTCATAATGTAAAAGGAATGTTTCCTAATTTTAAGGAGAAAAAATGGATTATATTTATAAATTTGACACGGATAACGGTTTTGAACAAACCGATATTTCTAGTTTTTATGATGTTATAGAAGATGATGATTTTTATTTGATGTATTTGGGCAAAGCGAGTTTTATAGATTTTGCAAAAACTTATAATTTGGATGATGCCATAATTGATTTGCTCTTGTCAGATACTGCCAAAAAATCTTATATGGCAGTGGAAGATAATTATACCTTTGCAATTTTAGAATTGCTTGATATAATGGGAAATCTTGAAACTTCAGATCTTATAGGATTTTATATAGAAAATAATAGGCTCATAATTGTTGATTTGTACGACAGAGACCAATCGACGACTGAAGCTTTTAGGAAGATGCTAACAAAGAAATTTTCGGCAAGATCTCCAGGAAGGCTTTTGAAATATTTCATTACAGCTTTAGTAAATAATCACACAAGAATTTTTGACCAAATTAAAAATTCAACAGCAGCTGTGGAAGACGCGATAATAAAAAATAAAAAAAACAGAGATAGCATAGGAATAATTTCTGACAATAGGCATAAGGCTCTAAATTTGTACGCATCATACGAAAGACTTCTAGATACCTTGGAAGTTTTAATGGAAAATGAAAATGAAATTTTCGATGATGACGATATAAAACATTTAAAATCAGTTTTGTTTAGAGTTGAAAGATATTCTTCAAATATTTCTTATTTGAGTGGATATATTACAAATGTAAAAGATTCTTACACGTCAAAAATGGACCTTTCTATGAATAACACAATGAAGGTTTTGACAGTAGTAACAACAATTTTCACACCAATTACAATAATAACCGGCTGGTACGGAATGAATTTTGAAAATATGCCAGAATTAAAATGGAATTTTGGTTATATGTATGTTATTGGAATTTCTTTGATTAGTGTAATTTTAGTGTATTTATTATTTAGGAGATTTGATAGGTGAAAATAAAATATAAAACCCATCTAAAGCGAATGAAAGAGTCGAAATCTCAATGGAATAGGTTAAATTTAAATATAAAGTAAAACAAAAGAGATCTCTCGACAAGCTCGAGATGGGTTTCTCTTTATTTTCCTTAATTTCTAAAGGATTAATTTTTTTATTCAACAAAAAAAGTCAGAAAAATAATGATGTGTACCCTCTTTACTGGATAACCCAGTAGGGAGGGTACACATCATTTTTCAACAGCCCTTTTTTATTTTATTAATTTCAGATGAGAATAGGAAAGATTTCTAAATAAGTTTTAATAATAAATTATTATAATTTTAAAGAAGAGAAAAATTCGTATTCTAGTTGTTGAGATTGTAGCAGTTGATTTTTATTATGTTTTGTTGAAGCAACAAAAGCTATAATTATATCATTAATTATAAATTCTCCTATATGAGATTCTAAACCATTATAAGAGTCATTTATATCATTATAAAGTTTACCTGAAAATATTGTAATATCTGAATTTTCAGATAAACTAGAATTTATTTCTGAAGTGATACAAGCTTGTTTTATATTTTTGTTATTAGCTATATCGCTAACTTTTAATATATTTTTTGATAAACCAGATTTTGAAATCGTAATTAAAAAATCATGTTCATTTAAGTTACTTGTATAATTTAATAATCTTTCATTAGTAGAAGTTGTAAAAGTTTTTATGCCTAGTCTATTTAGTCTAAATTCTAAATCTAGGGCAACGGGCAGAGTATTTCCTGTGGCTGCTATTAAGGTTATGTTGCTGTCTAATAGTTTACTTACTAATTTTTTTATATTATTTATATTATCTTCTTTGTTAATAGTGTTTATTAAACTTTTTTTTCTATTTAAAAAAAATTCTATTGGCTTATCCTGAAAATCGGCAATATCATTTTGATTTCCTTCACCAATATCTCTTAAAAGTAAAATTTTCATTTGATAAAAACCGTCAAAACCAGAATGTTGACACATTCTAACAACAGTTGCATCGCTTACTTTTGTTTCGTTTGCTATTTCTTTTACACTCATAAGAGTTACTTTGTTTGGATTGTTAATTATATAATCCGCAACTATTTTTTCTGCTTTAAAAAGATTTTTGTAATTATTTTTAAAAATATCAATAACTTTTTCATTTTTATCCAATTTAGTCATAATACACCTCTATGTAATTATATTACATTATATAAAAATAGCAAAATAAAAAAATATAGTTTCATATTGACATTTTTATAATTAGTGTTATTATATAAATATGAAATGGTATTACATAAAAAAATATAAAGTGCAATTTATGTAATAATATATTTTGTATTTGCTAAAACGAAAGGAGGAAATATGGAAATTGACAAAATATTAGATGACAATTTGATTTTAAATGACTTAAAGGCAGAATCTAAAATTCAAGTACTAGAAAAATTATCTGAAGTTTTGAAAGAAAACGAATATATTTCAGAAGTGGATGGTTTTGTAAAAGATGTTTTAGAAAGGGAAAAACTCGGAGTAACAGGCATTGGGAATTTTGTTGCAATACCTCATGGGCAAAGTGATTATGTAAATGAAACAACCATAGCGATTGGGAAATTAAATAAGGAAATTGAATGGGAAAGTTTAGATAATAATGGAGTAAGGATAGTTATATTATTTGTTGTAAAGAATGATAAGAACTTTGCAGATGAACATTTGAAATTACTATCAAAAGTAGCTTCTAATTTAGCAAATGAAGATATATTAAAAAAATTGTTAAGTGCGGATTCTAAAGAAGAAATAAAAAATTGTTTTAGGAGTTAGGGATGAAAATAGTTGGTGTTTGTGCGTGTGTTGCTGGTATAGCTCATACATATTTAGCAAAAGAAAAGTTAATTAATGCAGCTAGCAAAAGAGGACATGAAATAAAAGTTGAAACGCAAGGCGTTATTGGAATTGAAAATGAGCTTACCGAAAAAGAAATAAAAGAAGCGGATGTAGTAATTTTAGCAGTAGATGTTTCTGTATCAAAAAGAAATCGTTTTGATGGTAAAAAAATAATAGAAATTTCAACTAGCACAGTTGTTCAATCATCTGATAAATTGATTGAAAAAATAGAAAAATTAATGGAGAAATAAAATGAAACAATTAAATATTAGAAAACATGTCATGACAGCCATATCCTATCTAATACCTTTTGTATCTGCGGCAGGAATGCTTATGGTAATTGGAAATATTTTAGGTGGAAAAGTTGTTGAGATAGATGGTGGATTTATTAATTTAAATGATGCTTTGAGCACATTGGGAGCTAATGGTTTAGGTTTTATTCCTATAGTTATATCAACTGGAATTGCATATTCTATAGCGGACAAAGCTGGAATAGCACCAGGAATTATTTTGGGTGTTTTATGTAAGACAAATGGTTATGGATTTTTAGGTGGTATAGTAGTAGGATTTTTAGCTGGATATTTAACAAAAATAGTTTTAAGTAATTTAAAACTTCCAAAGTGGATGCAAGGACTTATGCCTCAATTAATTCAACCTTTAATAGTAAGTTTGATTATAGCTATTTTGATGCAATATATAATTGGAGTTCCTATAATTTGGTTGACAGAAAGTGTAAATTCACTTCTTAAGAATTTAAGCTCTAAACCAGAATATTCTATGATTTTTGGAGTTGTAGTTGGAGTTTTATCTGCGGTAGATTATGGTGGACCAATTAATAAGGTTGTATTTACATTTTCAGCAGCTGCTTTGTCCGAAGGTTTTGGTGGTCCTATATGTAATTTGATTCAAGCGAGTATGATTGCACCATTTGGATTAACAATTGGATATTTCTTATCAAAAATCATCGGCAAAAAAGATTTATTTTCACAACAAGAGGTTGATTCTTTAAAAACAGCATTCATTATGGGATGTTTTCAAATAACAGAAGGTTCATTCCCAATAATATTGAATAATTTATTAAGAATAACTATATGCACAGCTGTTGGTGCTGGTGTAAGTGGTGGACTAGTTGGACTATGGAATATTGAATCAAAAGTTCCATCAGGTGGATTAGTAGCGTTACCTGGAATTAACAAACCTTTCTTGTGGTTAGTTTCTTTGTTAGTAGGATCTTTAGTATTTGCTATTTTGTTACAATTTTTAAAAAATAAAAAAGTAACAAATTTTGAAAATAAAAAAGATAGTAATGATGAACTAGACAATTTAAGTTTTTCATAAAGTAAAGAGGTTATATGAAAAGATCAGAAATTAATAAAGCAATAAAAGATATGGAAAAATTTTTGGAGAAAATGAATGTATATCTTCCTGATTTTGCATATTGGTCAACTGAAGACTGGAAAGATAAAAATAATGAATATGACATAATCAGAGATAATAAACTTGGATGGGATATAACCGATGCGGGTTTAGATGATTTTGAAAATATTGGTTTTTCATTGTTTACTTGTAGAAATGGAAATATAAATAAATCTTCTTCAAAAAAATATGCAGAAAAATATATTATGATAAAGCAAAATCAAGAATTTCCATTTCATTTTCATTGGCAAAAAACAGAAGATATTATAAACAGAGGTGGAGGAACTTTGCTTATAACTGTTTATAATGATGACAATGGAAATTTTTCTAAAGATGATGTCTTGGTAGAATCTGATGGAAGAAAATATTATGTAAAAGCGGGAGAAAGTGTTGAATTAAATCCTGGGCAAAGCATTACTTTAAAGCCACATCAATATCACAAATTTTCTGTAAAAGAAAATACTGGAGATGTATTAGTGGGAGAAGTTTCTGAAGTTAATGATGATGATAATGACAATAGATTTTATGAACAAGTAGGAAGATTTCCTGAAATAATAGAGGATGAAAAACCTTACAAATTATTATGTAACGAATATCCTAAATACAATGGATAAGAGAATAAATAGAAAATGGAATTAATAATATAGGAGTTTAATATGTTAATTAATATGAAAGAAATGTTGAAAGTTGCTAATGAGAATAATTTTGCTGTACCAGCATTTAATATCTCATCATTACCTATGCTTAATGGAGTTTTCAAAAAATGTGAAGAATTAAAATCTCCAGTAATTATAGCTATACATCCCGATGAACTTTCATACGTGGAAGATAGTTTTGTAAAAACAATAATCGATAAAGCAAATAAATCTGAATTGCCAGTAGTTTTACATTTAGATCATGGGTCTTCTATAAAACAAGTTATTAATGCAATAAAAGATGGATTTACATCAGTTATGATTGATGCTAGTACATTTAAATTTGAAGAAAATATTGAAATAACAAAAAAAGTTGTAGAGCTTGCTCATAACGTAGATGTATCTGTAGAAGGAGAACTCGGAACAATTGGTGTAGATGCTGGAGATGAATATGGTGGTTCAAAAGATATTCAATACACAAAACCTGAAGATGCTAAAAAATTTATAGATCAAACAAATTGTGACTCTTTGGCAATAGCAATTGGAACAGCTCACGGAATATATCCTGAAAATTATGTTCCTAAATTAAAACTAGATTTATTAACACAAATAAAAGATCTAGTAAAAATTCCTCTAGTATTACATGGTGGCTCATCAAATCCTAATGCCGAAATTGCAGAAGCTGTAAAAAGAGGAATCAATAAAATTAATATTTCATCTGATATAAAAGTGGCATTTTTCAAAAAATGTAGAGAAGTTTTGAAAGACAATTCTTTAAGAGAACCTAACGCTATATATCCTGCTTGCATAGAAGCTATGTGTGAAGTTGTAGAAGAAAAAGTTAAATTGTTTGAATCAGATAATAAAGCTGAATTATTTTTTCAATAAAAATATTAAGAATTGATAGCAAGAATGTGCAAAGTTATACCTTTGCACATTTTTAAATAATATAAATAAAAATATAAAATTAAAATCATTAATGAAAGGAAATAAAATGAATTATATTTTAGGAATTGACCTAGGAACATCTTCATTAAAAGGAGTAGTTTTTGATCAGGATGGAAATTTCATTGGTGCAAAAAGTAGTTCTTATGATGTTTGCAATCCAAAAAAAGGATATTGTGAACAAAACCCTAAATTTTGGATTGATGCTTTCGAAAATGTTATTGAGAAATTAAATCGTGATTTTGATTTAAATGAAAATCTTATAGCATTAAGTTTTTCTGGGCAAATGCATAGTTTGGTTTTACTTGATGAACAAGGAAGAGTTTTAAGAGATGCTATATTATGGAATGATGTAAGAACTATTGATGAGTGTAAATATATAAGAAATAAGTTTTCTGATAAACTATTAGAAATTACAAATAATATCGCATTAGAAGGTTTTACACTTCCTAAAATTTTATGGGTAAAAAAATACGAAGCAGAAATATTTGAAAAAACACACCACATTTTATTACCTAAAGATTATTTGAGATACTATCTAACAGGAAAATATAACATGGATTATTCTGATGCAGCAGGAACTTTACTTTTAGATATTGAAAACCATAAATGGTCGGAAGAAATTATAAAAAAATTTGGAATAAATAGAAAATTACTACCACCCTTAGTAAATTCGACAGATTTTGTTGGATATGTTAAAAAAGATTTGATATTAAAATACGGATTTAAGAAAAATGTAAGAGTATTTGCAGGATGTGCTGATAATTGTGCTAGTGAAATAGGAAGTGGGGTTATAGGAAAAGACGATACCATGCTTTTAAGTATAGGTACATCTGGAGTAATCCTTAATCCGGAAAAGAAAATAAATAGATCTTACAATGGAAAATTACATTTTTTTAATTCGATTTATAAAGATACGTATTATTCTATGGGAGTTACCTTATCAGCAGGACAGAGTCTAAATTGGTTTAGAAAAAGTTTCTCAAAAAAAGAAAAATTTGAAGATTTGACTAAAGATATAGATAAAATCAAAGCAGGAGCCAATGGTCTAATTTTTGCTCCATATTTAAATGGCGAAAGAAGTCCGTATTTTGATGGAAATATTAGGGGAAGTTTTATAGGATTAGATATTTCTCATACAAAAAAACATTTAGTAAAATCAATTTTAGAAGGAATAACTTTCTCACTTAGAGATAATTTTGAAATTATGGAAAAATCAATAGATTCTCAAATAAAAAATATTATATCAGTTGGCGGAGGTTCAAAAAATAAAGATTGGCTACAAATCCAAGCTGATATATTCAATAAAAATATTATGACTATAAATATAGAAGAAGGTCCAGGACTTGGTGCAGCTATGATTGCAGCTTTAGGAATGAAATATTTTGATAATATAAAAGAGTGTTCAGATGCCTTTATAAAATATACACAAATTATAAAACCAAATAAAGAAAATACAAAAATATACGATAAGTTGTTTGAACAATACAAAAAAATATACCCAAATACAAAATCAATTTGTTACAATTTAATTGGTATATGTGAAGATCAAAATAAAAGTAATTGAAAAAAATTTAAATTATTAACTGAGAACGATTAAATATTTAAACTTTAGTAATAAACAAAATCAAACACCAACCCATCTCGAGCGAATGGAATGAGTTGAGAGATCTCAAGGTATAATTTTTTATTCCAAGACAAATAAAAAGACAGGAAAATTCCTGCCTTTTTTTTAGTCCAGTTGTTTTTATCCTTTTAAACCATCTGCTTGTCTTTGCATATTTTCTACTACTACGTCAAAAATATCTCCGATTGATTGGGCGTATTCTAATATTTCCCATGGTTTATTTGTGTGGAAGTGGATTTTTATTAAATCTTCATCTCCTACTGCAAGTAGGCTATCTCCTTCGAAATTTTCCGTTATATGATCGAAAATTTCGTCTTCGTCTAAATCTTCTCCTGCTATTAATAGCTGGGTGTCAAATTTGAATTCTATTTTTTCTGCCATTTTTTTCTCCTAACTATTTTTTAATAAATTTCTTTTTAATTCTTCTTCAAGACGACCAAGCTCGTTTTTGGCGTCTTCTCTGTTTTTCTTTCCTTCGATTTGGATTGTCCTTACTTCATCAATCGCCTCGATTAGTCTATCGTTTGTGTATTTTATTGTATCAAGGTCTATTATACCGCGTTCGGTTGCTCTTGCTGTGTCGATTGTATTTTGTTTTAATTTGTCAGCGTTTGATTTTAATAAATCATTGGTTAAATTTGTAACGGCTTCTTGGGCACGTATTGCTTGTTCTGTGTGGCTCATGCCAAGGGCTAAAACCATTTGATTTTTCCAAAGAGGAATTGTATTTACAATTGTTGTTTGGATTTTTTCTGCCATAATTGAGTTTGATGATTGTACCATCCTAATTTGTGGCGCCATTTGCATTGAAACCATTCTGGTTAAATCTAAATCGTGTAATTTTTTTTCAAACCTGTTGGCTTGTGCTTTTATGTCATTTGCTTTTTGGGCATCCATTGGAAGGTTTGAAATCCTTGCTGTATTTTCAAGAGCTGGTATGTCTTTTTCAAAAGTCCTTTTGAGTTTTCTATTTCCAGCCTCTATATACATAGAAAGTTCTTTGTAATAATCCTCGTTTAATTCGTACATTTGATCAAGCAGAGAAATATCTTTTAATAGGGTTATTTGATGGTTGTCCAAGGCTTTGGCGATTTCGTCTATATTTTTTTCGGTTGATTGGTATTTTAATTTCATATTTTCAAGCTTTGATTTTTGCTTTTTGAAAAATCCAAAAACTCCACCATCGTCTTCGTCCATTGACTTGATTTCTGAAACAACCTTATCCAAAAGTCCACCGATTTCTCCAAGCTCTTTGTTTTTTACTGTGTTTAAAGTTTTTTCTGAGAAATTTGAAATCTTTTTTTGAGCTCCGACTCCATATTGGAGAATTATATTTGAATCTTCTAGGTCAATTTTTTGGGAAAAATCATCAATTTGTTTTTCTTCTTCTGGAGAAAATTTATTGACTGGTCTATTTGGATTTTTTCTTTGTATTCAACTGGTTTTAATTCGATCTCTTCATTTTCTCCGTCTAATCTTAATTTAATATCACTCATCTTTGCTCCAATCTTTTTCTAAATATCCTTCTTGGTTTAACAAAATTTTCATTGTATCAATGTCTGTTTTTATATCCATTGTCCTATCTTCCATTAGCTCTAATTGGATTTTTTCAAAGGCTTCATTGATTATTTCTATGGAAGATTCTATTTCTGCAAGTGAATTTTTAATTTTTGAATCGTTTGATTCCATAATTTCGTATTCTGTGTAAGCATCAATTAATTTTACAGTTGTTGGCAAATAATATTCTATAAATTTGTCCAAAACATAAGCTTTTTCTGGATATCTTTTAATAATGTTTGTAATATTTTCAATTGTTTTTTTGATTTCTATTACTTTTTCAAGAAAAGATCTGTTTTTAATTCTTGAGATTGAAAGATTTATAGAAGTTATTTCCTTGCTTGAAATTTTTATTATTTCTTCAGCTTTATCCTTGCTTGTTTTTGTGCTTGTATCTTGGGCTATTTTTTTATTTTCTTCGTGTGATAAATTTGGCATTTGATTTTTTTGGTTTTTATATAATTTAAAAGTTGGAATATCTAACAAAAATAATGAATCATTTTCTACAATTCTTGCTTGTTTGAAATATCCCTTATTCATCATATACATTAGCTCTTTTATTGTATCTTTTTCAGATTTTTGAACTGATGATGCCAAATCTCTTATGGGAATTACTGTGTTGTGTCCAAGCTCTCTTAAAAATCTTGTGTAATCTTTTGAAATCATATCCAATTGTTGGGATTTTCTAAAAGTAAAAAATCCAAATATTGAAAACAAAGCTGTTAAAAATAGATTTTTAAAAAAATCATAGGAAAATCCGTCAAAAAATAAAATCATTAGCATAGAAATTGCAAGTAAAAAAGAAATTACCATTGCTGTTTTAAGTAAGCCAGCTTTGGTTTTTTCTGGAAGTTTTTGGGCACAAACTTGAGGATTTTTAGTTTGGATTGCGGGTTTTCTAACTTGATTTCCATTTATAAAATTCATTGTTTTATCAATAAATATATCAAGACTTGTCTTGACCTTTTCACTTATATCAGAAAAATCCATATCAGAAATAGCTTTGTTTAGACTATTTTCCAAAGATTTTTCGTTTTCTTTATCATAATTTGTCATATTCACTCCTTAGTAAAATTATACCAGAAAGATTCAATATATAAAAACTATCTTAATATTTATTTAATATATAAATAGTAAAAATTAAATAAATTAATAATAAAATCAGGATGTTTAAGAATCTAAATCTATTATTTTATCAAAATAATTTTTATTTTCCCTCAATTTTTCCCTATTTCCAAAAACTGTAAGATTATTTTTGTCCAAAATATTTTTGTAGTCATCTTTCAAAGTAATTATATCATCTAATTTAGCATTTTTTATATCAAGAAGTTTTTCTTCAAGCTCCTCATAAGAAAATCCTTGTAAATATCTTATAAAATCCAAGGAAGTCTTGGCTTGAAGAGATTGAGGTTTTAAATATGAACCCATTTTTGAAATTTTTTGGTTTTTCAAATCATTTGGATCAAGTTTTAAATTTTCCAAAATCTCAGGGATTTTTTTATAATTTTCTACAGTTTCTTTTATGTGAGGGTCTCTGTAAGAATATGTTCCAATATTTCCGTACTTATCAACCATTAGACCTGCCCCATAAGCTCCTCCTTTTGCACGAATTAAATCGTGAAGGTAAGGGTTAGAAATAATTGATGATGAAAGAGCCAAAAGATTTAATTTCTTGTCAGAAAATTCTTTTAAATCTCCACCCACAGACACATAATTTACATTTGCATCAGACAAAATCCCTTCTTTATAATAGGACTTATGAAAATCTATTTGAGCTTTTTCTTTTTTTATCTTTTCAAGGTCTGAAAATTCTTTCTTTACATAAGCCTTAACTTTTTTATAATCTTCATTTGATCCTGTAATATTTATTAAAAGATTTTTTGAAAAAATTTGTCCATACAAATCTTCTAATTTTTCCTTAAACTTATTGAAATCTTCTTCTACATCTTTGGAAATTTTCTTTATAAATTCATAGTATCCAAAGCCATTTAGCTCATCTTTGATGTATGAAAGTTTATCAAAATGTGAAAAAGAACGGGTAAGGGCAAGGCTGTGACCAGAATCATACATATTCATTTCAAATAAAGCTTTAATTTGTTTTAAAATATCATTAATTCTTTTTTCATTATCAAAAACAGATTCATTCATTATTTCTTTTACAATATTCAAAGAATTTTCATACCTATCTATAGTAGTCTTAAAAGAAATTTTTATAAAATTATTAATTTCTCCGTCCTTATTTTTTATATTTTGAATAGTAAAATTAAGTCCTGCCATATTTATTGGAATTAAATCATCCAAATTTTGGTAAGAATGTTTTTTTGTATCAATTGAGCCCAAAAAGTCTGAAATCAGACAAAGGTATTTGAGATTTTCAAGGTTAAGGTGGTTTATATCAAAGAAAAATTCATTATAAAGCATCCCTGCGCTGTCAAGGTCGTGGTAGATAAATTTGAAATCATCATCTTCTATTTTTCTTGGAATTTTTTCGATTTCAAGGTCAACATCTTTAATTTCAAGGGCTGGGATGGTTGCCTTATCTTCTTTGGAATCCTCTTTTTCTTGGAAGGCTTTTAATTTTTCTTCCTTTTCCTTTAATTTATCAATCTGATCTTTTGATAAGGAATTTTTCAAATTTTCCAAATCTTGGTCGATTTTTTCTTCAATATTTTTAAAATAATCCTTATTTGGTTTTGCCACAAGAACTAGTTTAGTCTTGTTATTTATAAAATATTTCCTAACTTGCTTTTCAAAATAATCAGTTTCAATCAAAGCTCCCAATTCGTTTATATAGTCAATCAAATTTAGGCTATCAAAAATTTCATTGTCCAAATTGTGCATGAGTATATATTCAATTCCCTTTGAGGCTGAATTCATTTGTTCTCTTTGGGAAAAATCAAAAAGGGCGTGGGCAGCTTTTAGGGAATCTTTTGGAATATGGTGAGCATATTTTTCAAGCTCTTCTTCAATAATTTCTACAAACTTATTTAAGTTTTCATCTGATGTGCCTTGGGCTGTAATTTGAATTGAAGATCTTTGACCATAGCCAGTCCTTGCATAAAAACTTTCAGGCCCAATTTCCTTGTAAATTCTTTGAGAAATTTCAGAAGAATCTGAGTTGAAAAGAGCGATTGATAAAATTGCGTTTGCAAGTTGGTCTTTTATATTAGCTCTTTCATTTGTTAAAAATGAATATGTCAGATAAGATTTGTTTTTATCTTCATTGTTTGATTGGAAAGAGGTAAAAATTGGTTTTTTGTAATAATTTTCAACTACCTTGCAATCTGCAATAATTTCTTTTTTCTCATAATTGGACAAATATTCCTCATCAAGATTTTTTAAATATTTTTCAATATCCATATCTCCATAATAAAAAATTTCAGCGTTTGATGGGTGGTAAAATCTTTTGTAAAAGTCTAAAAATTCGTCATAAGTTAATTTAGAAATATCATAAGGATTTCCGCCAGAAACATATTGGTAGCAGGAGTTTTTGTAAAGATATTTATTTATTTCATTTACAATAATAGTATCTGGATTTGTAGTTGCCCCTTTCATTTCATTGTAAACAACGCCCGATACAGAAAATTTTCCATTTTCATCAATTTTTATAGATTTTCCCTCTTGTAAGAAAATTTCTTCCTTATCTAAAACTTTTGGATTAAAAACTGCATCCAAATAAACATCTTGAAGATTGAAAAAGTCCTTATCATTTTCGCTTGCAACAGGATAAACAGTTTTATCAGGATAGGTCATTGCATTTAAAAAAGTTTGAAGACTTGATGCAATCATATCCATAAAAGGCTCTTTGGTCCTATATTTTTTTGAACCATTTAAAACAGAATGTTCCAAAATATGGGAAATTCCCTTGGAAGATTCTGGGGGAGTTTTAAAAGCAATTGCAAAAGTTTTGTTTTTGTCATCGGTTTTTATATAATTAATTCTTGCTCCAGATTTTTTGTGTTCATACAAAAAAACATCCAGACCAAGTTTTTTATATTTTTTATTTTTTATTAAAATATATTTTTCCATTAATAAATCCTTTCTTTATATTTATTACTACAACTATACTCTTAAATAAATTTCATCTCATTAATAGGAAAAAATTAATTTTTAAAAAAATATTTAAAAAATTTCTTGATATAGTGTAAAATAAAAATAGGTTTATTTAATAAATCAATTTAATTTAAGGAGGGAAGTAAATGATAGGTATTATACTGGCAAGTCACGGCGAATTTGCTCAAGGTATAAGACAATCTGGGGAAATGATTTTTGGAGAACAAGAAAAATTAGAAACAGCAGTTCTCTTACCTTCAATGGGTCCTGATGATTTAAGAAAAGATCTTGAAGAAAAAATCAAAAAACTTGATTGTGAACAAATACTTTTCTTAGTTGACCTTTGGGGTGGAACACCTTTTAATCAAGTTTCAGCTCTTATGGATGGAAATGAAGAAAAGTGGGCAGTTCTTACCGGACTTAATTTACCCATGCTAATTGAGGCACTTGGCTCAAGACTTATGGAAGAAAAATCACATGATCTTGCGAAATTATTATTAGAGCCTGCCAAAGAAGGAGTAAAAACTAAACCAGAATCCTTGATGGACGATTACAATAAATCTAATGCAAAAGATAAGTCACAAGAAAATCTTCCAAAACATACTGGAGCGATTCCAGAAGGAACAGTAATTGGAGATGGAAAAATTGACGTTGTTCTTGCAAGGATTGATACAAGATTACTTCATGGACAAGTTGCTACAAGTTGGACAAAATCTACAAATCCAACAAGAATTATTGTCGTAAGTGACAATGTAAGTGAAGATGCTTTGCGTAAGTCAATGATAATGGAGGCTGCTCCTCCAGGAGTTAAGGCTCACGTTGTGCCAATTTGGAAAATGGCAGAAATTTTTGAAGATCCACGTTTTGGAGATACAAGAGCAATGCTATTATTTGAAACACCACAAGATGCTTTAGCTCTTATCGAAAAAGGCGCAGATTTAAAAGAAATAAATCTTGGCTCTATGGCTCACTCACAAGGAAAGGCTTATGTAACTTCTACTGTTTCTATGGGAAAAGAAGATGTTGAAACTTTTGAAAAACTACTTGATAAAGGAATAAAAATCGATGTAAGAAAAGTTCCAGCAAATCAGCCTGAAAACTTTACAAATATTATGAAAAAAGCAAAATCAGAACTTGGTTTGGCTTAAGGAGGAATTATGTCAGCAATTAGTATTATTTTAATTGTTATAGTTGCTCTACTTGCGGGTATGGAAGGAATCTTAGACCAATTCCAATTCCATCAACCAATCGTTGCTTGTACTTTGATTGGACTTGTAAGTGGACATTTAAAAGAAGGAATTATGCTTGGTGGTGCTCTTCAAATGATTGCTCTTGGTTGGGCAAATGTTGGAGCAGCAGTAGCTCCAGATGCGGCTTTGGCATCAGTTGCAAGTGCTATTATCATGGTTTTAGCTCTACAAGATGGCTCAGGAAATGTAAATAATGCAATAAATACATCAATAGCTGTTGCTATACCACTTTCAGTAGCAGGTCTATTTTTAACAATGATAGCAAGAACTTTATCAATTCCAATAGTTCACGGAATGGATGCAGCAGCAGAAGAAGGAAATTTCAGAAAAATTGAAGTTCTTCATATACTTGCAGTTTTGATGCAAGGACTTAGAATTGCTGTTCCTGCAGCAGCACTTTGTTTTGTTTCACCAAAAGTTGTAACAGGCGTTTTAAATTCTATGCCAGGTTGGTTAACTCATGGTATGGAAGTAGGTGGAGGAATGGTTGCAGCAGTAGGTTATGCGATGGTAATTAATATGATGAGTACAAAAGAAACTTGGCCATTTTTTGCAATTGGTTTTGCAGTTGCAGCAATCCCACAACTAACTCTAATCGGACTTGGTGTAGTAGGATTTTCACTTGCACTTATCTATTTAAAACTTAAAGAATCATCTTCATCAAATGGATCAGCTAATACTGGAGATCCACTTGGCGATATTATAAATGATTATTAGGAGGAAATATGACTGAAGTAAATGAAAAAAGAATAGAATTATCAAGATCTGATAGGATAAAAGTATTTAATCGTCATCAACTCCTACAAGGTTCTTGGAATTACGAACGTATGCAAAACGGTGGTTGGTGTTATTCAATAATTCCTGCTATCAAAAAATTATATAAAACAGATGAAGAAAGAAAATCTGCTTTAAAAAGACACTTAGAGTTTTATAATACTCACCCATATCTTTCAAGCCCAGTAATGGGAGTTACTCTTGCTATGGAAGAAGAAAAAGCAAATGGAGCTCCTATTGAAGATAAAACAATAAACTCTGTTAAGGTAGGAATGATGGGACCTTTGGCAGGTGTTGGTGATCCAGTTTTCTGGTTTACAGCAAGACCAATACTTGGAGCTCTTGGTGCATCAATGGCTTTAACAGGAAATATAATTGGACCAATAATATTTTTTGTATTTTGGAATATTATAAGAATGGCATTTGAGTGGAAAACTCAAGAATTTGGTTACAAAGTAGGAAATGAAATTACAAAAGATTTATCAGGTGGACTTTTAGGAAAAGTAAACTTGGTTGCATCAATTGTTGGTATGTTTATAGTTGGTGCTTTGGTACAAAGATGGGTAAATGTAACATTTACTGTAAACGTATCAGAAGTAACTCAACAAGCAGGATCATTTATTGATTGGAATTCTTTATCAAGTGGTAGCAAGGGACTTCAAGAAGCCTTTAAACTTTATGATCAATTAGGATCAGCAGGCCTTGATCAAGTAAAAGTTACAACCTTACAAGATAACTTAAACCAATTAATACCAGGACTTGTTCCAATGTTATTAACACTTGGAATTTGTAAATTATTAAAGAAAAATGTATCTCCAATTGTTATAATAGTTGCTTTATTTATAATAGGAATAATAGCATCTGTACTTGGAATCATGTAATGGTTCAAAGTCAAAATAAAAATGTAGACTTATCCATTAAGGGAAGATGCCTTAATGGATTTACCTCTGATGGCAATATAATGGTAGGAGATAAGGCCTTTGAATTTTATAATGAAAAAAATGTAGAAGATTATATACAAATTCCTTACAAGGAAATTTCTTTTGTGAGTGCGTCAGTTTTATTTGGCAAAAAAATAAATAGATTTGCGATTCATACAAAAGAAAGTGGAAATTTTGTTTTTACAACAAAGGATAATAAAAAAACTTTGAGAGCTTTAAATAATTATATTGATTCAAATAAATTGAGAAGGTCTTTATCATTTTTTGAGGTAATAAAAAGAGGTATTAAAAATTTAATTAAAAAATAGACTTGGATTTTTTCTAAGTCAGATCGTAAACAAACCCTCAAGCACGAATATCTGA
>NZ_KV808700.1:0-7508 GCF_001812365.1 Anaerococcus sp. HMSC065G05 | reverse complement strand
TATTCTTAGCATGAGGATTTGTATACTTTTGAAACAATCTGGCTTGGATTTTTTCCAAGTCTTTTTTTATTGTAATTTGATATTTTAATAATAAGTTTAAGTTTGTTTTTAACAATGAAAATATTTGCAAAAATAAATTATTTAATTTTGTTAAAAATTTTTTAGTTAATTTAATAAAATGGGTATATAAATATACATAGAATGAAAAAATGTTTTCATCGACAAAACGGAGGTTATTTTATTATGAAAGATTATAAAACAAACAAATTAAGGAATTTAGCTTTAGTAGGGCATTCAGGAGCAGGAAAAACTTCCTTGACTGAATCTTTGCTATATTTTACAAAGGCTATTAACAGGGTTGGAAAAGTAGCGGACGGTAATACTGTATCTGACTATGAAAAACAAGAAATTAAAAGAAAAATTTCAATCCAAACCTCAATAATTCCTGTTGAATATAAGGATTACAAGGTAAACTTTATCGATGCTCCTGGATTTTTTGATTTTGAAGGAGAAGTATTAAATGCTCTTAGAGCAAGCGAATCAGCTTTGTTTGTAATTGATGGAGAAAATGGAATTGAAGTAGGAACTGAAAAATATTGGAAATATACAGAAAATATTTCTTTGCCAAGAATTATTTTTGTAAATAAATTGGATAAAGAAAATGCCAAATTCAATCAAGTAGTTAGTGACCTACACATAGATTTCTCCAAAAAAATAATCCCACTAACCTTAACCCTTGGGGAAGGGGAAAACTTTGAAGGTTTGATCGATGTTATAGATAAAAAAGCTTTTAAATATGTTGATGGCAAGGTAGAAGAGGTTGAAATACCTGAAATCAGAGTTGAAGAAGTAAATGCTGTTTATGAAGAAATTCAAGAAGTTGTTGCTGAAAGTGATGACGAGTTGATGGATAAATATTTCTCTGGCGAAAGTTTTACTGAAGAAGAATTTAAAGAAGGATTTAGAAAGGCAATTATAAATGGTAATGCTGTTCCTTTAGTTGCTGGTAGCTTGGAGAAAAATATTGGTCTTGATTTGTTGATGGATGTTATTACAAAATATATGCCATCTCCTGACCACAAGGCTGCAAATATTGGATTTAGAGTTACTGATGATTATGAAGAATTTGAAGTTAGCGAAGATAGTCCTTTTTCTGCTGTTGTATTTAAAACAATTGCTGATCCATTTTTGGGTAAGATTTCAATATTTAAGGTTTTATCTGGAGCTATTAAAAAAGATCAAAATTTCTATGATATAAGTAAGGACAAGGAATTAAAGGCTTCAAATATTTTCTATTTAAGAGGAAAAGAACAATTTAAAGCGGAAAAAATTGTTGCTGGAGATATTGGAGCATTTTCTAAACAAGATATTCTTCAAACTGGAGATTCTTTATGCACAAAAGAAAGTCCTATAGAATATAAGAAAATAAAATATCCAAGACCAGTTTTATATTATGCAATTGAGGCTGAAAGTAAAAATGATGAGGATAAAATCTCAGCTGCTTTGAAAAAATTATCAGAAGAAGATCCTACTTTTGAAGATAGAAGAGATGCTGAAACCCACCAAGAAGTTTTGGCAGGACTTGGTAATGTTCAACTTGAAGTTTTGATGGATAAATTAAAAGAAAATTATTCTGTTAATACAAAAATTGTTGATTTAAAAATCCCTTACAGAGAAACTATCAAGGGAAAATCTGATGTTCAAGGTAAACACAAAAAACAATCTGGTGGTGCAGGTCAATATGGAGATGTATTTATTAGATTTGAACCATGCGATGAAGAATTTGTTTTTGATGAGGAAGTATTTGGTGGAGCAGTTCCTAAAAATTATTTCCCTGCCGTAGAAAAGGGACTTCGTGATTCTATGGATGAAGGTCCTCTTGCAGGATATAAGGTTGTTGGAATAAAAGCTACTTTGTATGATGGCTCTTACCACCCAGTAGATTCAAACGAACAAGCTTTCAAATCAGCTGCAAGACTTGCTTTCAAAAAAGGAATCGTTGAAGCAAAACCAATTTTGCTTGAGCCTATAATGAAACTTGAAATTAAAGTTGATGAGAAGTACATGGGCGATGTAATGGGAGATATGAACAAAAGACGTGGAAAGATTTTGGGCATGGAACCACAAGAAGATGGCTCACAAATCATTTCAGCTCTTGCACCAGAAAGTGAAGTTTTAAAATATTCAATAGATTTAAGATCAATGACACAGGCTCGTGGATCATTCTCAATGGAATTTGAAAAATATGAAGAAGTTCCAAAAGAAATAACAGAAAAAATTATTGAGGAAAATAAAAAAGAATAAAAAAATAGTATAGAAAAGGGGCAAATAATGAAAGATTGGAAGATTTTGGAAATTGATCCTTGGATCAAGGATTATAAAAATGATATAAATCTGAGAATGGATGAATATGAAAAACAAAAGGCTAGACTTTTGAAAAAAGGCGAAAAATTAAAAGATTTTGCCAATGCCCACAATTATTATGGCTTTCACAAGGTAAAAACTGGATGGATTTATAGGGAATGGGCTCCAAATGCCAAGGGGCTTTATCTAATTGGAGATTTTAACAATTGGGATAGACATTCCCATCCTCTAAAGAAAATTAATGACGAAGATTGGGAGATTTTTGTTAAAGGAATTAGAACTATTCCACACAAATCCAGAGTGAAAGTTATGGTTGACTATGGAGAAAGCATCCAAGATAGGATTCCTCTTTTTGCAAGAAGGGTTGAAAGAGATGAAAATTTAGATTTTTCTGCAATTGTAGAAAATCCTAGGAAAAAATTTAAATGGACAGATGATAAATTTAAAATTAAAAACCACGATCTTCTAATCTATGAAGCCCACATTGGTATGGCTTGTGAAAGAGAGGGTGTTGGAACTTACAAAGAATTTGAAAAAAATATTTTGCCAAGAATTAAAAAAGAAGGCTACAATACAGTCCAACTTATGGCTATAGCTGAACATCCATATTATGGATCTTTTGGCTACCAAGTTTCAAATTTCTTTGCCCCATCTTCTTGGTATGGAGAAAATGATGATTTAAAATCTTTAATAAATACTGCCCACGAAATGGGTTTAAATGTGATAATGGATTTGGTTCATTCCCATGCTGTAAAAAATACTATTGAGGGAATAAATCTTTTTGATGGAACAGACTACCAATTTTTCCATGAAGGCGATGAGGGAAATCATCCTGATTGGGATTCTAAATTATTTGATTATCACAAACCTGGAGTATGCCATTTTCTTCTTTCAAATATAAAATATTGGCTTGAGGAATTTCATTTTGATGGTTTTAGATTTGATGGAGTTACATCAATGATTTATAAAAATCACGGTAGGGGAGAAAATTTTGATAATTATTCAAAATATTTTTCTATGAATACCGATATTGAAGCTATAAATTATCTTCAACTTGCCAATGAACTTATAAGAGAAGTTAAGAAAAATGCCATAACAATTGCTGAAGATATGTCAGCTATGCCCGGAATGTGCCTACCAATTAAAGATGGAGGAATTGGTTTTGACTATAGACTTTCTATGGGTATGCCAGATTTTTGGGAAAAGGCCCTAGAAAAACGAGATGAAGATTGGGATATGGGAAAAATGTGGTACGAGCTTTCAACTTCTAGACCATCTGAAGCTAGAATTTCTTATGTAGAAAGCCACGACCAAGCTCTTGTCGGTTCAAAAACTACGATTTTTAGACTTGCAGATTCTTCCATGTATTGGGATATGGAAAAAACAACCCACAATATCATAATTGATAGGGCGATTGCTCTTCACAAAATGATAAGATGGATTACAATATCTATGGGCGCTGAATCTTATTTGAATTTTATGGGAAATGAATTTGGTCATCCTGAATGGATAGATTTTCCAAGAGAAGGCAATAATTATTCTTTCCATTACGCAAGACGTCTTTGGTCTTTGGCTGACAATGACCTATTAAAATACGATTGGCTTTTGAAATGGGATGAAAAAATGATTGACCAAATCAAAAAAAATAAGCAATTAGGAAATGATATTTTTAGGCTGTGGCTTGATAATGATAGGAAAGTTATTGCCTACAGAAATGGGGATATAGTTTATATTTTCAATTTCCACCCACAAAATTCCTACGATTCTTTCCAAGTGCCAATCCACGATAAGGGAAAATTTAAAGTGATTTTGGATACTGACGATGAAGAATTTGGTGGACTTGGAAGAATTTCGAAAGATTTTATTTATGAATCCAAAAATTTAGAAAATACCGACTACGATGGAATTGAAATTTATATCCCATCAAGAACGGCCCTTGCCCTAAAGAAGGTAAAATAATGAGAATACTTGCTCTTGGAGATTCCTTTACCCAAGGTTATCTTGTAGAATGCAATAATTACACCCGCTTTTTAACTAAGGCGGGTTTTGAAGTTATAAATTTTGGTTTAAATGGTTCTACAAGCTCTGATATGGTAAAAAGGTATAAAAAAATCAAAAATAAATACAAAAATGTAGATTATCTGATAATTTTTGGTGGCTCAAATGACTTTTTGAATGGGCAAAGTGTGAATCTTGCATATTCAAATGTCAAAAGTATATTAAATTTATCTACTGCCAGAAAAAATATTATAATTATACCGCCTTTAATAGAGGAGGAAGATTCTTATCCGATTTATGGATATGTAAATGAAAAAATAAATGAATTTGCAAAAAAACTTTTGGACTTTGATTGTTTGAAAGTTGATTCAAGAAAAATCAAGCCCTATTATCTTGATGGTTTGCACATGGGGAAAATTTTTCACGAAAAGCTTGCTTGTGAAATTTTAAAAATTATAGAGGATGATATAAATGAATGAATTAGAAGAGATAGAAAATATTGACAAGATGGTTGCAAAGAGCTCTCTTTTACCAGATTTTATGCGAAATAAAATTACTATAAATATTATTTCTGTCCTAATTGTTTTGTTATTGTGTTTTGTCACATTAAAATTAGTTCATAAAATAATAAGAAAATTTTTTGAAAGAAACAAAAGCAAAGCAAAAAGAAATACAGCAAAACTTGAAACCCTATCAAGGATTTTTTATTCTATAATTAGGATACTTATAATTTTTATAGCCATAACTATGATTTTGGATATTTTTGGAGTAAACACATCAAGTCTTATAGCTACAGCAGGAATTGGTGGTATCGCCATAGCTCTTGGTGCTCAAACTCTTATTGCAGATTTTGTAAAAGGAGTTTTGATAATATTTGATGACAAGATTAGAGTTGGCGAATGGGTTTCATGCTCTGGAGTTGAAGGAACTGTCGAAGAGGTTAATCTTAGAATTACAAAAATTAGAGATTACAACGGCTCACTTCACATTATTCCAAATTCAAATATAACAAATGTCCAAAATTTTGATAGGGGAGCTCAAAAAAGTGAGGCATATTTTTGCGTATCAAATGATACAAAGCTTGATGAAGTAAAAGCGATGATAAAAAGCGTATCTCAACAAATAAAAACAATGCCAAAATATAAAAATGCTTTTGTAGAAGATTTGAGCTTTTTTGAAATACACGAATTTAAGGATTTCTCCTACACAGTAAGGGTGACATCCTTGGTAAAAGCAGGAATGCAATGGGAGATTTCAAGAAAAGTAAGAGAACTTATAAAAGAAGAAATGGAAAAAAGAAAAATAAAAAGTAGCTTATTAGAAGAGGAAATTTATGAAAAAATATAAATTAAACGATATAGTTAGCCTAAAAAAATCTCATCCGTGCGGAGAAAATGAATGGAAAATCGAAAGAATGGGTGCAGATATGAAGTTAAGATGTTTGGGTTGTGATAAATTAGTTTGGCTAAAAAGAACAGATTTCGACAAAAGGATTAGAAAAATTCAAGATAAAAACGGGAAATTTGTATCAATAGTAAATTACAATCCAGAAGATTAGAGGAGAAAAAAAGGAATTAATGATAAACGACAAGATAAAAGATGATTATATAAAAATAATAAACGAAGATTATAAAGACTATAGAAAAGATTACCAAAATTTATTAGACAAAAGAAAAGAATATGGAGCAACCTACAAAGAAGAAGTTCTACCTACCTTGTATGATGCGTATTTTTACGACAAAAAAGATTTCAAACTCTATGATGAAATGATAAATATCTTTATGTCTATAGTAGAAAAAGTCACAAAAGAATACCTAGAAAACGAAAATTACAGAAAATTATTCGACCTAGATCCTTTGACAGAAAAATTGATCCTAAAAGATCCAGGCTATGACATTTCAACACCAATAGCGAGATTTGACGTAATGTATGATGGCAAAAAAGACTATAAATTTTGCGAGCTAAACACAGACGGCTCATCAGCTATGCTAGAAGATAAGTCCTTGGCAGATTTGATGAAAGATTCCAAAGCTATAAAAAAACTAGAAGAAAAATATCAAATAAATCATATAAACCTACTAGAAAGTTTGGTAGATTCAATAGAAGATTTATATTTTTCAATAAAAGGCAAAAAAGAAAAAATAAACATAGCCATAGTCGACATAATAGAATTTGACAACATAGAATTTGAAACCATAAAAAAACTATTTCAAAAAAGAGGACACAATTGCAAAATTGCAAACCTAAAAGATTTACAAAGAAAAAATAATGGCCTATATATAGAAGATATGAAAATCGACTTAGTCTATAGAAGACTTGTCACAAGCGATTTAATAGAAAACAAAGAATTAGGAAAAAATTTAATAGATGCCTATTTAAATGACGAAATAATAAGCATAGGCTCATTTAGGTCCACACTTTTTTACACAAAAGATATATTTAGAATCTTAAGGCTAGAAGAAAGCCAAAAGATTCTATCGGAAAAAGAAAATGAATTTATAAAAAATCACATACCATATACAGAAAAATTAAATTACGAAAAAGACAAAGAAAAATTGGTAGCAAACAAGGACAAATATATACTAAAACCAATCCAAGGCTACGCATCACACGGAATCTACGTAGGAAAAGAACACACAAAAAAAGAATTTGGGAAAATCTTAGAAGAATTAAAAAATAAAAATTACATTTACCAAGAATATTACACAGTAAGCCCAATGAAATTTATAAAAATGGAAAAAGAAAAAGCAAGTTTAGAAAACTTTTCATACGTAACAGGCCTATTTGCCTACAATAAAAAATTCATAGCACCATACATGAGAATAGGAAACGCAGCAATGATAAGTTCAGCAAGAGAATATTACGTAGTAAGTTCCCTAAAAATAAAAGAGAAATAAATTAATAAAAAAATATTTGACAATAGAAAAAAATAATAATATACTAATATAGCTGTTAACCAACAGCTATATTTTTTTATCACGTTAAAAAAATCAAGAGAAAAAAGTCTTGACAAGAAAAATAAACGCGATATAATAAAAAAGTCGACATCAAAAAAAGCAGTCGAGAAAAGTAAAAAAAGATAAAAAAAGAAAGAAAAAAACTTGACAAGCGAAAATAAAGATGGTAGACTAAAATAGTCAGTTAAA
>NZ_KV808699.1:115504-126628 GCF_001812365.1 Anaerococcus sp. HMSC065G05 | reverse complement strand
CATCTACTTTGTCTACAGTCTGAGCAGGCTTTGAGCCTGCTTTATTTTTTTTGAAAAATTATTTAATTTCTTCAGAAAATCCTTCAAGCTTTGATGTACAATGAGGGCATCTTGTTGCTTCTAGATCAATTTCACTTTTACAATGAGGGCAAATTTTTGTTGTAGCTTCTACAACTTCTTCTTTTTTTGCTTTGTTCAATGCTTTTACAATTAAAAATAGGAATAATGAAATAATTAAAAATGTAATAATTGCATTTATAACGCTACCTATTTGTAATTTTGCTCCAAAAAAATTAACTGCCAAATCTTCGTAATCAACTCCTGCTGTAAGTCCTGAAATAATTGGCATCAAAATTCCATCTACAACTGCAGTTACAATTGCAGTGAAAGCAGAGCCCATGATAAGACCTATTGCCAAGTCAACTACATTTCCCTTTGAAATAAATTCTTTAAATTCTTTCCACATAATATCTCCTTATTTCTTATTTGTCATCATTATACTCATATTTTTATAAATGTGTAGGATAGAAAATATTTTAAAAATAGTATAGTGATTATAAGGAGAAAAAAATTATGAAAAATTTACAAGTTGATGATGAATTTTATAAAAAATTATCTAAATATGCTGTTTTTATTCCTATAATTAATATTGATGGGAAAGACCATATTTTATTTGAAGTTAGGAGTAATCTCATTTCCCAAGCTGGCGAAGTTTCTTTTCCTGGTGGTGGAGTAAATGAGGGCGAAAAATTTGAGATGGCTGCCATTAGGGAATGCAGGGAAGAATTAAATTTAGATGAAAAAGATGTTTCCTTGATTGATTATTCTTCTATGATTTTATCTTCTTCAAATAGGCTAATCAAAGCTTATTATGGAAGAATTAATAAAAATTTTGAAAATATTTCTTATAATATGGAAGTTGATTCTATTTTTACGGTTTCTATTGATTATTTGAAAAAAAATCCTCCAGAAAAATATACGGCAAAACTCAAAATGGATTTGCCGGATGATTTTCCTTTTGAAAAAATTCCTAATGGAAAAAATTATAATTTTTGGCAAAGATACCATACATTTTATTTTTATAATACAAAACCTGTTATATGGGGAATGACTGCAAATGTTTTGAAAGATTTTTTAAAATTTTATAAATAATTATTTCTTATAAAGATTTATAATTTGTGGTAAAATTAGTTTATAGGAGAATTGTTTGTAAGAAAGAAAGATGTGGTTATGAAAAGTTATATTATAGAAAAATTAAAAGATTATTCCAAATCTAATGAAAAAGTCAAGGCGATTTTTTTTGTAAAGGAAGATAATAATAATGAATATTTTGCAAATATTTATCTTGTTTTGAGTGATATTATTATTTCAAAAATCAAAGAAGATTTGGAAAATATTTTTGATGATTATGCAATGATTAATAAAAGAAAAGATTCTTTTGAGCTTGATAAAAAAAATCAACAATTTACAAAGTTCGAACTTTATACTAATGATTCTACAAAAATTTCCATAAATTTAATTGTGGAAGATAAGGCAAATGATTTTATAAAATTATGTCCGGGAAGTATTGAATTTATTTGTGATAAAATGAATTTAGAAGAAGAAATTGGTGAGAAAAATATTGTTTATAGTCTTGCTCGTGAATTTGAATTTGATGAGTGTTGTAAGAACTTTTTTTCAAGCTGTTTGGATGTTTCTTTTAATCTTATGTCAAGAGATCTTATTAGTGCAGGTTATAGAATGCAAAGTGTAAGGGATTATCTATATAAATTATTAAATTGGTATATAATTGACAAATTTAATAAGGGCAAAGATGCTGGGGAGTATGGACAAAATTTAATTCATACTTTGGAAGCGGATATTAAGGAAGAATTGTTATTGACCTTTAAAACAAATGATATTACTGAAATTTATGGGGCGATTTTTGCAGCTTGTCAATTGTTTAGAAAAATTGGTATGCAACTTTCTGAAAAATTTGATTTTTCTTATCCAAAAAAAGATGATGTTTATACACTAAAGCTTTTGAGAAAGAATTACAAAAAAATGGAATCGCTACAAGTATAGGGGGATGAATGAATAGGAAAAAAATTTTAGCATTTTTATTGGCGTTTTTGTTTATATTTTCTCCAATCAAAACTTTTGCTGATGATACGGTAGCAAAAGAAGGAGATAATATTGTTGGTGCTGATAAATTTGTAAAAGCGTACTTGATTGGAAATCAAGAAAGTGGAGATATTTTTTATCAAAAAAATGCAGATCAAACTTATCCAATAGCATCAATGAGTAAGCTTATGACATTTTTACTTGCAAGAGATGCAATTGAAAGTGGAAAAATTTCTTTTGATACAAAGGTTAAGGGGACTAAGGAAGCCGAAGACTTAACAGGCCCAGAATATTCTGCAATGGGAATTAAAGAAGGCGAACAATACACAATAAAAGAATTGCTCACAGGTCTTATGGTAGTTAGTGGCAATGATTGTGCAAATCTTTTGGCAAGTACAATTTCAGGAAGTGAAGCTAATTTTGCCAATGAAATGAATAAAAAAGCCCAAGAATTAAATTTGAAAAGTCAAAAATATTACAATGCATCAGGAATAAATACAGAAGATGATAAACAAAATTCATCATCTGCAAAAGATTTATTTGAACTTACAAGAATAATTGTTGATAAGTATCCAGATATTTTAGAATATTCAAAAATAAATGAGATTAATGATAACAAAAAAGATATTCACAAAAAATCAACTATTCCACTTAGGGACGAAATAAAAGGTGTTGATGGATTAAAAACAGGAACAACAGAAGAAGCTGGTCATTGTTTGACAACAACCATCGATATGAACAAATTTGATCCGAAAAATGAATTTAGGGCAATAGGAATTGTGATGGGAGCTGAAGAAAATGAATTTAGAAATTCAGCTATGACCGATTTGATCTATTACGTTTCAAGATATTTTAATTATAAAAAACTTACAGATAAGGATTTGCCTAGCGATTCAATAAAAGTTAATTCCGTAAAAGAAGGATATGTAGAATTATATCCAGAAAAAACAGTTGGCTTTATAATTAAAGATAAAGCAATGCCAAGTGTGAAAATTAAAATTAATAAAGACATAAAAGCACCAATCAAAAAAATGAAAAACTCGGCAAGGCTTACATAAAATATAAGGACAAATCATACGAAGTCAATTTGATAAGCAAAAAAGATCAACAAAAGGCATCTAACTTTACTAGAGTAAAAAGAACAGTATCAGATGCTTGTAATTTTTTGGTAGAATGTATTATAGCTAGATAGAAAAAGTTTTACTTTTTCTATCTTTTCTGCTATACTATTGAGGTAGGTCCTGGTAGCTCAGCTGGATAGAGCACCGCCCTCCTAAGGCGGGTGTCGGAGGTTCGAATCCTCTTCAGGACGCCAAATATTTTTAGCTATTGCAAATTTTTAAAAAATGAGCGATAGCTTTTTTTGTTGAAAAAATAATTTAAAATATTTTAAAATTGTGGAGAAATAAATGGATGATATTTTTTATATGAAAGAAGCCATAAACGAGGCAAAGCTTGCAAGACTAGAAGATGAAGTTCCAATTGGTTGTGTGATTGTAAAAGATGAAAAAATAATTGCAAGAAGTCACAACTATACCTACAAGGGAAAATCTGCATTGAAACACGCAGAAATTCTTGCGATTGATAAGGCGAGTAAGTATGTTGGAGATTTTAGATTAGAAGATTGCACAATGTATGTAACAATGGAGCCTTGTTCCATGTGTGCTGGAGCAATAATAAATTCAAGAATAAAAAGATTAGTTATAGGTCTTGCCGATGTAAAAAGAGGAGCTTGCGGTTCAAATACAAATATTACAGGAGACAGAAGCCAACTGCATTATTTAGATGCAGAATTTGGTTTGATGAAAGAAGAAAGCCTAGAGCTTTTGCAAAGTTTTTTTAAAAAATTGAGAAATAAAAAGAAAAAAGATTCTTGCCAATAAGGTTAAGAATCTTTTTTAAAAATAAATTAAATTGTAGCAATAATTTGCCAAAATACCTTGTATTTATCGATCAAGGTTGTAAATAATTTCTTATTAATTGTTTGGGGTTGCATTAATACCTTTGATTCCTTTTCAAGTTTTGAATAAGCCTTATATAAATTTTCGCTGTTTGTTTCAATAACAACCCTTCCATTATTTCCACTTGTCCAATGCTTATCATCAGTTGTGTCAAATAAATATACATTATTTCCATAAATTTCTAATTTTGAATTATAAATTCGATCTCGGATTTCTTCGGGAAAGTTATACTGTTCAAAGTCAGAATATCTGATTATTTTTTCAGGCGGATCAAGGTCAAACATATCGCAATAATATTCGATAGCCTCCAAGCATTTTCCATTTTTAAATGATATACCAACTGCCATATTAAATTCCTTTCTTTAATTAAATTTAACATAATAGTATAATAATATCAAGATAAAAAATTATTAATAAAATATAAAGGGGGCGTAAATGAAGATTTCTTTAATAGATCCTTTGCTCGTTGATGATAAAATAATTGAAAGTCATAAGGAAAAAATAGAAAAACTTGGTCATGAATTTCAATATTTCAAAAAAAGCGCATCTGATGATGAAAAAATAATTGAAAGATTAAAAGATAGCGATGTGGCTATAATTACAAATAATAAATTTTCAAAAAATGTAATTGAAAATACAAATTTAAAATTAATTGATGTAGCATTTACTGGCTTTAATCATGTTGATATTGAAGCTTGCAATGAAAAAAATATTATTGTAGAAAATGCCAGCGGATATTCTGATGATTCTGTTGCTGAGCTAGTGCTTGGTCTTACAATTTCTCTTATGAGAAAATTTAATGAAAACAGAAAAAATATGTATGAAGATGAATCTTTTAAGGTCGTTGGCCAAATTATAAAAGGAAAAACTGTTGGAGTTGTTGGCACAGGAAAAATTGGAATAAGAGTTATTGAATTATTTAAGGCTTTTGGTGCAAATATTTTGGCATATAGTCGAAGTGAAAAAGATGAAGTGAAAAATCTTGGTGCAAAGTATGTTAGCCTTGATGAGCTTTTGAAAAATTCTGATATTGTTACAATTCATCTTCCTCAAAACAAAGAAACTTGTGGTTTTATTGGACAAAATGAGCTTGATCTTATGAAAGATAAGGCGATTTTGATAAATTGTGCAAGGGGACCGATTGTTGACAATGATTATTTGGCAAAATTATTAAATGAAGACAAGTTAAGAGCTGGCATTGATGTTTTTGATATGGAACCTCCGATTGATAAAAATTATCCGCTTAGAAATGCAAAAAACACAGTGCTTACAAATCATGTAGGATTTTTAACTCAAGAAGCTATGGATATTAGATGTGAAATTGTTTTTGATAATTTATATAAGTTTCTTGATGGCAAAATTGTAAATAAAGTAAATTAATTATGGATACAAAAATTATAGCGATAGCAGGCGGATCTGCTAGTGGAAAATCTTCTATTGTTGAATATATAAAAAATTATTTTTCTAAAGATTTATATGTAATTGGACATGACAATTATTATAAATCACATGATGATCTTAGTTTTGAAGATAGGGAAAAATTAAATTATGATAAACCGGAATCTTTTGATAATGAAATGTTTTTGAGGGATCTTTTGGCTTTAAAGGCTGGAAAAGAAATTGATATGCCAACCTACGATTACAATATCCATACCAGAAGTAAAGAAACTATCCATGTAGTTCCCAAAAAAATAATTCTTATTGAAGGGATTTTGGTTTTGTATGATGAGAGAATAAGAAATATTTTGGACACTTGCGTTTTTATTGATGCGGATAGCGACGTAAGACTTCAAAGAAGAATTTTAAGAGATACTAAAGAAAGATCTAGGAGTTTGGAATCTGTTTTGACTCAATATATAAAACAAGTAAAGCCAATGCACGAAAAATATGTTGAGCCAACAAAAAAATATGCAGATATAATAATTCCAAGAGGAGCAAAAAATACTAGAGGAATAGATATTTTAATTAAACATATCGAAGATTTGATTGAGGAATAAAATGGAAGTGAAGTTACTTGATGTAGATTATAAAAAAATAGAATCATACTTAAATGGCGATTCCAAGTTAGGTCATAAAATTTTTGGATCAATAAAAAAAGATGATGGATATGTTTTTAGATTGTATGCTCCAAAAGCTGATAGGGTTTTAATCAAAGGGGATTTTTCAAATTGGCAAGAAATTCCTATGTTTAAAAATGAAAAGTATGGATATTTTTATAAATTTATTAAGGCAAAAGAGGGCGATTACTATAAATATGTTATAGAAAGTCAAGGAAATAGATTTGAAAAATTTGACCCTTATGGAAAATATTTTGATATGTCTCCAGAATTTGCTACAAAAATTATTGATACATCTTATGATTTTTCTGATGAAAAATGGATGGAAAAAAGAGAAAAAAATTTTGATAAACCAGTAAATATTTATGAAATTCATCCTGGAAGCTGGTTGAGATATAATTCTATGCCAAATATTTTGGATATAGTTGATAAATTAATTTCTTACGTAAAAGATATGGGCTATACTCACATAGAACTTATGCCAATTACAGAACACCCTTATTATCCTTCTTGGGGCTATCAAGTTTCAGGATTTTTTGCTATGTCATCAAGATATGGTTCTATAAAAGATTTGCAAAAATTTGTAGAGATTTGCCACCAAAATGATATTGGAGTAATTTTTGATTTTGTAATTGTTCATTTTGCAGAAGATTATTATGCCCTAAAATATTTTGACGGAACTAGTCTTTACGAATCTGATTATAAAGATTTGCAATATTCTGAATGGGGAAGTTTGAATTTTGATTATTCCAAAGGTCATGTAAGAAGTTTTATGAAATCTGCCATTAATTTTTGGATAGAAAATTGTCATTTCGATGGAATAAGAATTGATGCAGTTTCTAATATGATTTATTATGATGGAAATAAAAATAGGGGAGTAAATCCTAATAATATTAAATTTTTAAAAGAATTAAACAGAGCTCTTTCAAAAGATTACCCAAATTTTATGAAAATTGCAGAAGATTCATCATCTTATGAATTTGTAACAGAAAAGAATTCACAAGATAGTCTTGGTTTTGATTACAAATGGGATTTGGGATGGATGAATGATACTTGCAAATATTTTGAAGTTGATTCAATAAACAGACATATGTATCAAGGAAAAATTAATTTTTCTATGTTTTATTTTTACAGAGAAAATTTTCTTTTGCCTTTAAGCCATGACGAGGTAGTTCATCTAAAAAAACCTATGATAAATAAAATGAACGGTTTTTATGAAGATAGGTTTAAACAATTAAAATTATTAAATACTTATCAAATGACTCATCCTGGCAAAAAATTAAATTTTATGGGCAATGAATTTGCAACTTTTGATGAATGGAATGAAAATGAATCTTTAAATTGGGATATTTTAAAATTCCCAATACATTCAGATTTTAAAAATTTTGTAAAAGATTTAAATTATCTTTACAAGGACAATCCAAGTTTTTACAAAAATGATTTTGATGAAAAAGGATTTTTGTGGAAAGTTGTTGATGACAATATAAATTCTGTTTTTGCCTACGAAAGACTTGCAGATGATAAAAGATTTTTGGTAGTATTAAATATGACTAATACTTACAAAAAATCTTATCCGATTTTTTATGATGAAAATTTAATTTTTGTTGAGAAAATTAATAGTCTTTCTGAAAAATATGGTGGAGATAAATATAAAAGAGAAAATATAAAAATTAATAAGGGGGAAAATCTTGAGCTAGAGCTTTGGGAATATGAGGCTGTAGTTTTTGAAATAAAAGAAAATGAGTAGAAACAAAGAGGCTATCAATCTTTCTTGGTTGGTAGAAAAATGGACAATTTGGGATAATTCATATTTAAAAAATATTTGGTTAAATCTTGATACTTTGGATTTGATAAGAATAAATGATGATATGGATAACAATGACGATATAGAAGAATCTTATATTGATATTGAAAATAATATGGACGAATTTGTTTGTATGCCAGGTCGCGAAGCTGTAAATAAAAAACTTGCAAGAGAAGTTTTTATGGATTATTTGGGAAGCGTCGATAGGGATAGGCTTTTTGAAAATTATAATGAATACTCAGCTGACGAGGAATTTTTGGATTTGATTTATGAGCTAGGACTTGAAAATAAACTCCAAGAATTTAGAGAAAAAATTGCTGGAGCTATTTTATTAAATTGGGCAAATGAAGAAGATATTAAAGTAAATAAAGATATGGTAGTAATAGATTTATATAATAGGGATTAGATTTTGAAAAATAAAAAAATAAAAATGACTTGTGCGGTGCTAGGCTTATGTTTAGCACTTTCATCATGTAATAAAAAAATTGAAAAAGTTAAACCGGAAGCAAAAAGCAATATTAAAAGTGAATTGAGTGATGATAAGAAAATTTCTTCAAACAATTCAAATAATGTTGACGAAAATCAATTGAAAAAATTTGAGGCAACAATTTATGAATACTTTGACACAATAACAACTTTTACTGCTTATTGCAAAAATGAAGAAGAATTTAACAAATACAAAGATTTAGTTGAACAAAGAATGGCAGAATATCATAAATTATTTAATAATTATGATAAATTTGATAAGGTAAATAATTTTTCCACTATAAACGAAAATGCTGGAAAAGAAAAAGTCAAAGTTGACAAAAAAATAATTGATATTTTAAAAGAAGGAAAAAAATGGTACAAGGAAACTGATGGCGATATAAACATTGCATACGGCAGAGTTTTAAAAATATGGCTTGATTTAAGAGAAAAAAGTGAAAAAGATCCAGAAAATATAAAACTTCCATCAGACAAAGAGCTTAAAGAAGCAGGAAAATATAGAAATATAGATTCCATAGAAATAGATGAAAAAAATCAAACAGCATACATTAATGATAAAAATGTTCAAATTGATATTGGCGGAATTGGAAAAGGATACGCAACTGAATTAATAAAAAAAGAATTGATGGAAAAAGGACTTCAAACTGGAATTTTATCAGTTGGTGGCGATGTTGCAATAATTGGAAAAAATCCTACAAGACCATCGGGGAAATTTAAAATTGCAATAAAAGATCCATCACTATCAGAAGATCATCCTTATGCTTCAGTAGTTTCTGTAAATAACACATCAGTTGTAACAAGTGGAGATTATGAAAGATATTTTGAAATAGACGGAAAAAAATATCATCACATTATAGATCCAGATACAAATTATCCATCAACAAAATTTAAATCTGTTTCAGTAATAACAGATAATATTGCCTATGCAGATGCCCTTTCAACAGCTCTTTTTATAAAAGATTTGGAAGAAGGAAAAGAATTAGTCAAAAAATTTAATGCAGAAGCTTATTGGATTGACAAAGATGGCAATACATTTAAAACTGACAATTGGGACAAATACGAAGTAAAAGAAAAATAAAATAAAAAATGTGATGCGATATTTCGCATCTTTTTTTATAAAAATATTCAAAAATTTTTTCATCTAGTATATAATATAATCTGTATTTAGGAGGTAGGAATGATAAAAAAAGCTTTTAATAATGATAAATATATAAAAATCCAGTCGGAAAAAATAGAGGAAAGAATAAAAGAATTTGATAAGTTGTATCTTGAATTTGGCGGAAAATTATTTGATGATTCTCACGCATCAAGAGTTTTGCCAGGATTTTTGCCTGATTCTAAATTACAAATGTTAAAAAAATTAAAAGATATTACAGAAATTGTAATCGTAATAAACGCAAATGATATTGAATCAAATAAAATCAGATCAGATCTTGATATAGGTTATGACACAGAAGTTTTAAGGCTAAAAACTTCTTTTGAGGATTTGGGATTTTTTGTAAATTCAATAGTGATAACTCAATTCGATAACCAACCATCAGCTATAAAATATGGAAAATATCTTGATAGTTTAAATATAAAAAATTATAAGACTTATGACATTGAAGGTTATCCAAATAATATTCCTCATATTATAAGCAAAGATGGTTTTGGAAAAAATGATTATATACAAACAAGTAGGGACTTGGTAGTTATAACAGGGCCGGGACCTGGAAGTGGAAAACTTGCAACCTGTCTTTCACAAATGTATTTGGAAAATGAGAGAGGAATAAACGCAGGCTATGCAAAATTTGAAACTTTTCCAGTGTGGAACCTTCCTTTAAAACACCCAGTAAATATTGCCTACGAAGCAGCTACAGCCGATTTAAATGATGTAAATATGATTGATCCATATCATCTTGAAGCTTATGGAAAAACAACAGTAAATTATAATAGAGACGTTGAAGCTTTTCCTATATTAAAACAAATGTTTGAAAAAATTTCTGGAGTTTGCCCTTACAAATCTCCAACCGATATGGGAGTTAATATGGTTGGTTTTTGTATCGACGATGAGAAAGAAACAATAAAGGCTTGTGAAAATGAAATAATAAGAAGATATTACAATGCCCTAGTAGATTTTAAACTTGCAAAATCCGACTTTAAACCTGTAGAAAAAATAGAAATTTTGATGAGCGGACTAAATTTAGAATCATCAGATAGAATAGTTGCTATAAAAGCTAGAGAAAAACAAAAAGAAAAAAATTCAGAAATTTTTGCAATTGAGCTTGGTGGCGGGAAAATTGTTACAGGCAAAAAATCAAAATTAATGTCATCTCCAGCAGCTTGTATTTTAAATGCCTTAAAAGAAATTTCTGGAATAAATGACGAAATTCCATTAATATCTCCACACATACTAGAGCCAGTTTTGAAATTAAAAGAAGATATTTTAAAACAAAAAGAGGAGTCCTTATCAGTTGACGATGTATTGATTGCTCTTTCAATATCAGCAACAACAAATCCAGTAAGTCATTTGGCACTAGAAAATTTAAATAAGCTAAAAGGACTTGATGCTCACTCAACAATAATTTTAAACGACAGCGACAAAAAAACTCTTTTAAAAATGCACTTTAATTTCACCCAAGATCCAGTTTTATCACAAGGATATTTAAATATTTAAAAAATTCCCCATAGGGGATTGATAGCATAGACAAACCCTCAAGCACGAATATCGGAC